>JAIRWE010000171.1 GCA_031253365.1 Oscillospiraceae bacterium
CGCGCCCATTTTTCCGTGTGGGCTGTGATGAATTCGCCGCTTATGCTTGGTTGCGACGTGCGCGGCATGAGTGAAAGCGCCGCCGCGATTGTCACAAACAAAGACGTAATCGCGCTGAATCAAGACGAGGAGGGACGCGCGCCTTATCGCGTCAGGCAGTGGAACAATCCCGATAACGTGTTTTCATTGGTTAAGCCGCTTTCCGGCGGCGATTACGCGGTTGCCATGGTCAATATAAGCGATGTCACAGCGGAAATGTCGTTGCAGTTTTATGATATGGGGTTGCCCTATTCGTCGGGAATGGGGCTTGAGCTGTATGATTGCTGGACGCATGAAAGCGCGGGGTTCTTTACGGAACGCGCCTGCGTTGACATACAGCCGCACGAATGCCGCGTGTTTCGGTGCAGGGTAAAGAAACGTGAAAAACTGCTTTAAGTGCGGGAAAGAGCTTTTCGGCGACGAAACGGCGATTTATCGCAAACTTGTCAACGCGCTCGCCGCGGAATGTCTGTGTATTCCCTGTACGGCCGCGCGTTTCAACTGCGGCGTGGAAGATATTCGCGCAAGGATTCGCTATTACAGGGAAAGCGGGACGTGCGGGTTGTTCAAGTAGAGATGTTCGTTGCCGTTGCAACATAAATATGTTTGTTTTGCAAAAAATATTTACAATTCGCCAATAATATGGTATTATATCGTAAGGCAGGGGTGTCTTGTATGAATGTGGGAATTGACCTGGGAACGACCAACACGGTGGTGTCATATATATCGAATGAGGGGAGCCTTGAGCTTCTTGACGTGAATGGCGGTTTTTTGCTCCCGTCGTGCGTTTACGCGGATAATAATACTGTAATGACGGGGGAAAACGCTTTAAAATCAGGCGAGGCGAACCCCGAAAATTTTGTTTCTTCCGCGAAGACCCGTATGGGGCGGCAGGAAAAAAGCTATGTTGTCGGGGGAATGGCGCTTAATCCGACCGACGCGGCGCGTCTTGTCCTCGAAGCGGCGTACAGACGCTTACGCGAAGTTTTTCCGGACGAAAAGGAGTTCGGCGCCTTTGTGACTGTCCCCGCTTCCTTTGAAAGCGGACAGCGCGCCGAAACGCGCAAAGCCCTTATCGCGGCGGGGTTTAAGACAGGCGGGAACTGCGTTATAGACGAACCCGTGGCGGCGGCGATTGCTTACAGCCCGCGATTGGGCGGCGGCAGGGTTTTGGTGATAGATTTCGGTGGGGGGACGCTCGACATCTCGTTGGTTGAAACAGATTATATAGGTTCTACGACTAACCCCTCCCGCGTAAAAGTCCTGAAATCCGGCGGCGACCGCAATTTGGGCGGCGACGATTTTGATAAGGCGATTGCGGGGGCGGTCTACGAATATGTTCGCGATAACAGCCCGGCGCATACGGACTTGAGTTTCCCGCTGCGTTCGCAGATGAAATACGCGCGGAAAATCGAAAGGCTTGCCGGGCGGGCGAAAGAGAGTTTATCCGCCGACGGCGTTTATGCCGCGAACATATACGACGGCGATTTGTTTGAAGACGGAAGTTTTGAGCTTGATTTCGATATAACCTACGAGGAATATACCGCGCTGGCTTTTGAATTGATTGAACGGGTCAAAAAGGCCGTGTTGTCGCCGTTCGGCGGGGAGTACGCGATTTCCGACGTGAAGAACGTTTTGCTTGTCGGGGGAATGGCGGGAGAGCCGTTCCTGCGGGAATTTGTTTCAAACGTGTTCGGCGAGGATAAGATAATTCTTCCGCCGGACAGGATGTATCTTGTCGCGAAAGGCGCGGCAGTATGCAATTCGGATTTGCCCGTCCAAGTGTCGAATAAGTCGTTTACCTCAATCGGGGCGCTTTGCCTTAACGAGAAGGGCGAGGACGATATATTCTATTTCATAAGGGCGGGGGAGGATATAGACCCTGACAAGAAGGTTTCACGCCTGTTCAAAACGGGGCGTGATTTCGCGTCGACGATGGTTATCGAGATAGCGGAATTCGTTTCGCGGGAGAAAAAAACCGTTTCAAGGCTGGAACTGAACGGTTTGACCCCCGACTTCGCGGAGAATCAGACGGTGGAGATAACCTTTTCAATTAACGAGGATAAATATATATCCGTTTCGGCTGAAGAAGTGTCAACCGGCAGGAAAATTTCCTGTAATATACGGCTGTAGCGAACCCCCGAAGGGTGGTTGCGGGGGATATTTCGCGGTTGTCCGCAACCGTTCGCGCATCGGAGAAAACCATGAAATTGATTGAATGGATAGAGGAACAGCACGAGGAAAACGAGATACTCGACGTGTTTTGGCAGGTCGCCCGGCTTTTGCGCGACGGCAAGGGTCAGGGGGTTATTTCGCCCGCCTTGTATGAGGTTGACCTTTCTAACAATGTCGTTTTTGCGGAGGACGAATCCGCCTTGTCGGGAAGCGACCCGGATTTTCGCGCTCCCGAAGGCGGAAAAGCGAGCGAAAAAAGCGATGTGTTCGTTTTGGGAATGTTGCTGTATCTCTTATTGAACAAAAAAACATATTACCGGAGCAAAAACGTTTCGTCCGCTTTGCTGCTGAAAGCCCGCCGAAGGAATTTTGATTTTTCGATTATAAAGGCGGAGGACGGCAGACCCGTGTCTTTGCTTATGGAAAAGATGACATTGGTGGACGCCGAATCGCGCCCGTCCCTAAAAGACATCATGTCGGTTTTGAGCGGGTATGTCTGCCGTTTTTCGGT
>JAIRWE010000184.1 GCA_031253365.1 Oscillospiraceae bacterium
AACCTTTTTCAGGCGGTTTTCAAGAAAAATTTTGTCGGACAAGGAAACTCGACGAGTAAGGCTTTGTGCCTTGCGAGGAGAGGTGACGCAGTCCGGCGGAATTTTTCGCCGAAAAGCGGTGAAAAGGGGTTTTCGGAGGTTGCCCGTATAACACAGTATAGCGCGTTTCTAAAAAAATGTCAAGAGACGTATTCCGCTATGAAGCAGTCCACCCCTTTCGCTTTCAGCGTTTTCGCCCGCGCTTCGGCGTTGGCTCTTTCCGAAAAGCTCCCCGCGACGACGCGGTATAATATTTTCTTGGGGGTTTCCGGGGCTTTTGAGGCTTCCGAGGCGGGCGAGGCGGGCGAGGTTTCGGGCAGCCAGCTCATTCCGAAATAATCGAGAATCCCCTTCGCGTATGCCGCCGCGAACGCCTTTTGCTTTTCGGCGGTATCGAAGCCCTTGTAATCGTCGGGATTGTCCAAGAACCCCAGTTCGCAGTACGCGGTGGGGCAGGGCAGCGAGCTCATCAGGAAATTGCCGTCCTTGATTCCCCGGCTTGTTTGCCCGAGCGACTTAACCCGCGCCTCTATATCGGCGCACAGCAGGTTGGAAACGATTTTGAACGCGTTCGTGTTGCGAAAGACCTCGAACCCTTTCGCTTTGCCGTCAAAGGCGTTCGCGTGGACGCTGATTCCCGCGTTCGGGTCGAACGCCCGCGCCTTCGCGAGAAAATCCGACACCTTGCACGACACGTCCGAAACGCGGTTGACCAAAACCTCTATCCCGTGCCGTTCCAACTGCCGTTTAAGCTCCGTTCCCACGCATAGGTTAATATCCTTTTCGAGGATTTTGCCGCGAACCGCTCCCGGGTCCGTTCCGCCGTGACCGATTTCGATTGAAACTCTTTTAGCCATTGTTCATTCCTCCTTGTTTTTCAGCTGTTCAAGCGCTTTCACCAACGCTTTGGGGACGGGCAGTCCCGCGCTTGAAGCGTTTTCGAGTATGCTCAGCCCTTCGTTCGACAAAAAAAGGCAGATTGTCGCGGAGCGCAAAACGCCGTTTTCCGAGCCGATTACCTGAACGTCGACGACATTCGCCAACGCCACCACCGCGAAAACGAGCGCCTTTCGGCAAATCCCGTTCAAGCCCGCGCGGCTTGACAGCTTTTTTTCCATTACGGCACGCGCCACCCCCGTAATATAATCCAAAATCACGAACGCGACGAGCGCGTAAAAAAAACCGTCCGCCGCCCCGAAAAGGAACCCCGCCGCCGCGCCCGCGACGGCGCACAGCGTTTCAAACCATGTTTTGTTCATTTATCCGCCCTCCTTACTTAAACGCGATGTAGCGCAAAAGCGCCCTCATGTCGTTTTCGGCGTTGTCCGACGCGTATCCGCTCATTCCGTTCGTCACGAACCCCGTTTCCGTAACCGTCAGGCGCGTCACGCCCGCGCTCTTGAACGGATGGTCCGGAAACGCGAGCGCCATCGAGTTAAAGACGCGCGAATAGCCGAAAACCGACTGCGCGACGGCGAGCGAGTCCGAACACATGACGAAAACGGCTTTCGGTTGCCAGCCGAGGTTCACCGCGCCGTTCCCCGTCATTACGCCCGTTACGAAATCCGCCGCGTTTTCCTCAATCTCCGCGAATTTTTCAGCCACTATGCTTTCAAAAAGCTCGAAATTCTCGTTGAAATCCCCGACGTTGTAATAGTCGTCCTCCTGCGGCAATTTCAACCCGTAAACGCTTGACCTTCTCATAATGAAACTCCTCCTTTTAATCAAATTGCTCGTTCCTTAACGCCCCGTGGGTGTGCGCGCCCATTTCCCCGTGCGTGCGGGAGAAAAAAATTCCGACGGTGTTACAGACCAAACTTAAATCCACCGTCATGTTCGCGGGGATATACCCGCTCAAAAGCCGCGCCACGGCGGGCAGCGCGCTTTCGACGGAGCGGTTCAGGCGCACCTTGACGGTATAATCCGCGTGGTTCACGCTTACGGAATATTCATCCTCCCCGTTCACGGAGCAAAGCGCGGACAAGGCGCGGCGCAGCGAGGCGTATGTGTAGGGCAGCCGTTCCGAAAGCCGCGCCAGAACGCGCAGCCGCCTTTCCTCCCCGCTGTCGCCCCCTTTGGGGGTTATGCCGAAAAGCCGCTCCCACCGCGCCAGTCCGTTCCCGTCGGCGCGCGCGGCGAATTGCGCGTCGAGGAAGGCGTCTACGGCGGCGTTCGCTTCGGCGAACCATTCGTCCCCGACGCGCGTGATTTCTTTAATCTCCCTGAATTCCCGCATGAATTCGGGAAGATACTCAATCATCGCCAACTATGTCACCCCTTAAAGGAATACAGTCCGCGGGCAGCAAAATATTTTCCGCCGCGCCGTTAATCCGTAAATTTATGACGTCCTCGACGCCGCCCGCGTCAAGCAATCGCGCTTCAAGGCGGCTGCGCGGCACCGTAAGGCGTTCGGACGATTCCCACGTTGCCGCCAGCTCGCCGAAATAATCGTCCGCGACGGCGTTCAGATAGGGCAGGGCGTCGGAAAATTCCCACCCGTCGGTCAGTACGAATACGGCGGAGATATTCACCGTAAACCCCGTCACGCCCGCAACCGTGACGCGATGCCCGATGGGGGCGCACCCTTCGCCCGTTCCCGAAGAATCCTCGGGGTCGATGGCGTTTTGGACCTCGTTCACCAAGGCTTCCGACGGAACGCCGCGCAGGTAGTCGCGGATAACGAGTTTTACCGTTCCGCCGCCGTTCCATACGGGGTAGACCTTTACGCCGCCCACGCCCGGGACGCGGAGGGCTTTTTCGCGGTAGTCGGCGACGTTCCCGCCGAAGCCGTATGTTTGGAGGCTGTCGAAGAACCTTTTCCTGAAACGCTCGGTGTCCTCGTCGTCCTCGCCCGGTGTTAAAAGCGCGGTTATCTCCGCCCTCGTAAGCCCGTCGATATAGTCAAGCGGAACAAGGGCGCCCGACGCGCGGTTCCCCTCCGAGCCGGCGCTTTCGCAGACCAGTTTGCGCCCCCCGTCCGCAAGCGTTTCCGCGACGCGGTAGCGCAAGTCCCCGGACGAGAACCGCGCGCCTTCCGGCACGCTTACGTTAAATTCGCCCCGCACAGCCGCGAACGTCGCCGCGCGGGGCGAAAGCCCCCTTTCGGCGGCGCGGCGCAGCAGCATTTCGCGGCCGGCGGTGTCGGCGAAGGCTTCGTCCGTCGCCGCGTCGAGGCGGGCGTAAAGCATCGCCAGTTCCAAGGCGCAGGGCGCGAGGGCGTCGTAAATCACGCTGCCTTCGCGCTTGTCCGTGCCTTCGGCGACGCCGTCCAACATTCTTTGCAAAATAAAGGGGAACGTCATGTTTTCATACATGGGCGAATGTCCTTTCAAAAAATTATTTCCTTTTGCGCGGTTAAATCCCCGTATACCGTATTGACCGTGAACGAAAAGCGGATTTTGTCCCCGCGAGCGGCGAAGTCGAAATCCGAAACGCCGGTAATCCTCCCGTCCGCCGTCAGCGCCTCGGTAATCCGCCTTTGCGCCTCGACGCCGACGTAATCGGCGTCCAGTCCGTATAAATCCGAAAGCTCCACGCCGTAATCGCCCGAATAAACGGGATAACGGTACCTTTCGGTGTTGAGGATTTTATACACGGCTTGTAAAACCGCCTCTTTTTTGTCCGCGAAGCCGTTTATCTCCCCCCTGTCCGTTATAAGCGCGTAGGTCCTGTCCGCGTAATCGGGCGCGTTTTTCTCAAAGGCGTCTATGAGTTCATAAGCGTTTTCAGGCAGCATAATTCACAAAACCCCCAATACGACGAATTTCTGCCCGCCGCGCTGCCTTAACAATACGACGGCGTCCCCGCGAGCGAGGTTCGCGCCGTTCATGGCGACCAGGCAGCCGCCGGACAGCTTCAGCTTTTGTTCGACGTCGACCGCGAGCGGCTCCAGCCCCGTCACGGTTCCGAACATGACGTCGGCGGGCTTCCCCGCCTCAACCGCGTCGACGGCGGCTTTTTTGATTAAAGCGGCAATATCGTTCACGGCAGCCCCCCCAGTTCCAAATCCATAAAATGCCTCCCTCCCGACAGCTTGTGGACGCACCTCGTCACCGTCGCGTCCGCGTCGAACCCCGCCATACGCACCCTTACCGTCGAACCGCCGCGCACGGACGGTTCCCCCGGCACGTTCCCCGCGTGGAGCGTCCGCTTCGCGCCGGAGTGAAGCGACAACACGCGGCGCGCCTTTTCGGCGCCGTTTTCGCCGTCGCCGAGCGTCGCGCAATACTGCAAGACGCCCGTCTTTCTTATGCTTTCCGCGTCCTCGGCGATAAAAATTTCGCGTCCGCCCGTTTTTCTGTCGGAGCGGAAAAGTTTTACGCGGTTGAAGCAATCGTCGACGGACGAAAAAAATCGGAACCAAGCGGCGCAGTCCTTGTCAATCACCGCGTTTGAACGCATTTCGGCTTCGCTTTTAAGCGACAGCCCGCCGAAGTCGTCCAGCAGCGTGTAACGCTTCCCCTTGTGTTCGCGTTCGAGGCGCAGCGCGTTTTCGACGATGTCGAAAAGCGTGGAGTTATCCTCGACGCGCGACGCGATGACGTGTTCCGTTTCGCTGATTTCCCCCACGCGCAAAAGATAATCCCCCGCTATCATTCTGACGACGTCGCTCGCCCTCTTTTCGGAGTAGACGTAGGTGTCTTTGTTTTTGAAGTACCTCAGCTGGTCATACGCCGTGAAAACGGCGCCGCCGCCGTCCGTCGTTTTTGAGAAAACAACCCCGAAGAACACGGGCGCGCCGTTCACCCTCAAGCTCACGGAATCGCCCTCGTTCACGCGGCAGTCTTTATCGTACTCAAGCGCTCCGAACGAAAGTTTCCCGCATCTGCCCGCGTGAAAGCTCTCGTATAAAACCTCGCCCCGCGTCAGGGGCTCGAAAATATGACGCCCGTTATTCGCCGACAACTCAAACATAATTCCCCCCTTACGGCAGCTTGAAAACCTGCCCCGCGTAAATCGTGTAAACGCTGTTCCCCGTGCCTTTGTTGCCCGCGTCGATAACGTCCTTGTTAAGGGCGTATATTTCCTTGTACCGCGACCCGTCGCCCAGGAGCTTGTGGGCGAGCATCCAAAGGCAGTCGCCCGCGACGAC
>JAIRWE010000017.1 GCA_031253365.1 Oscillospiraceae bacterium
GCAACGAACCGACGGTGTTGCAAAAAACCGATTCCCACGATATATCGTACACGAACCTGCGGGGGGGCGGTTACACGCTTATGGCGTGGACGCAGGACGCCGACGGCAATGTCGGCAGTTATATCGAGGTGGAACTGTACAAAACGCCGCGATTGGCGGAACAGGCTTGGCTTTGGGTCGTCGTCGCCGTTTTTACCGTCGCCTTCACCGCGCTGACCGTCACGGCGTTCGCCAGGCTGAGAATGCGCAAGCTGTCGCAGATGTCCAAATTGAAATTGGACGCGCTGGAAGCCAGGCTTGAAAAAGAAAAGGCGGAAGCGTCCGCCCGCGCGAAAACGAATTTCCTCGCCACCATGTCGCACGAAATCCGCACGCCCATGAACGCCATACTCGGAATCACGCAGATTCAGCTGCAAAAAGACGACCTGCCGAGCGATTATTCCGAAGCCTTTGAAAAAATATACAATTCCGGCAGTATTCTGCTGGGCATTATAAACGATATACTCGACCTGTCAAAGATAGACACGGGCAAGCTGGAATTGAACGCCGCCGAATACGACCTGCCGAGCTTAATCAACGACACGGTTCAGCTTAACGTCGTGCGGATAGGGTTTAAGCCGATTGAGTTTGTGCTTCGGGTTGACGAGAACCTGCCTTCGCGAATGCGCGGCGACGAGCTGAGGTTGAAGCAAATCCTCAATAATTTGCTGTCCAACGCCGTCAAATACACCGAGAAGGGTTATGTCAGGCTGTCGGTCGACCACAAGGCGTCGGACGGGGATGTGTCGCTGTGTTTTGTCGTCGAGGATACGGGGCAGGGAATCAAGCAAGAGGACAGGGAACGCCTGTTCATGGAGTATGAGCGGTTCAATACCGACACCAACCGCGAAGTCGAGGGAATCGGTCTCGGTTTGAATATTACGAAAAAACTCGTCGAGATGATGGACGGCGCGATAGAAGTTGAAAGCGAATACGGCAAGGGCAGCGTTTTTACCGTTTCCGTGAGGCAAAAAGCCGTGTCCTGCCCCGTAATCGGCGCGGAGCTTTCGCGGCGGTTGCGCGATTTTACCTTCACCGGCAGCAAGCAGTTCAAAAAGCCGCGCATTAACCGCGAGCTTATGCCTTACGGGAAGGTTCTTGTCGTGGACGACGTGGAAACGAATCTGTACGTCGCGGAGGGGATGCTCACGCCTTACGGGCTGAACGTCGAAACGGCCGTCAGCGGTTTCGCGGCGATTGAAAGGGTGAAAAGCGGGAAAGCATACGACATAATTTTTATGGACCACATGATGCCGCTTATGGACGGAATCGAAACGGTGAAGAAGCTGCGCGGAATGGGCTATGAAGGCGCGATTGTCGCGCTTACCGCCAACGCTTTGGTCGGCAGCGACGAAATGTTCAAGCAAAACGGTTTTGACGGTTTTATCTCAAAGCCGATTGACTCGCGCCGGTTGGACACGCTTTTGGACAGGCTGGTTCGCGGCAGGCATACCGGCGAAGCCGCGAATCGCGCGACCGAAACGGCGGCGGCTTCGCCGAAAAAAGTCAATCCCAAGCTGCTCGCGGTATTCAAGCGCGACGCCCGAAAGTCGATAACCGCGATAAGGGAAACAATCGCGAGCGGCGACGCGAAGCTGTTTAACATCACGGTTCACGCCATGAAGTCCGCGTTGGCGAACATAGGCGAACACGACCTGTCCGCGCTGGCGTCGTCCTTGGAAAAGTCGGGGTTAAGCGGCAGCGTGAAGTTCGCCGCCGCCGTCGACGACTTCGTCGCGGCGCTCGAAAAAATAATCGAAGGCGTTAATTCCGGGGAAACCGAGGCGAACATCGGCGCGAACGCGGTTGAGGACACGGCGTATTTGAGCGAACTGTTGCCGGCGGTAAAGTCCGCCTGCGAAAATTATGACCGCAAGGCGGCGTATTCCGCGCTGGATTTACTTGAAGAAAAACCGCGGAAACCGCAAACCGCCGCCGCGTTAAAGGAAATCCGCGAGGCGTTGTTCTTACACAGCGATTTTGAGGAGGCGGCGAAACTGGCCGGGGAGCTTTCGGAAAGCATAAGACTGTGTTGAATTAAAACAACTCCCCCCGCCGAAAACGACGGGGGGACACGATTTTCCGATACAGTCAACATTAGTCCAAATCACCACCTAGCAGCAACCCCCACCAAAACTACCACTGACATTATCACGAAGATCATAAAACATATAATCCTCGAAGTCATATGCTCTTTAGTATTTATCCCTATACGTAACTCCTTACACGTTAAATATGCTACACAAACCCATATCACGACCGGGATAGGACTCAGCGTCCACCCTGATTTAGCAAAAGAACCATAAACAAACAGCATGAAACTAATTTCCCCTGTTACAGCAGCAATACTCGAATAAAAGGGTTTATCTGTGTCCGTTTCAACCTCCGGCGGTTTTCCATCGTCGCTTAGTGGTTCATCCTTCCCGTTTGTCGGTAGATGCGCTGTTTCCGTTTGCTGATACACGGGTTGCGGTTGCTGATACACGGGTTGCGGCACAGGAACGGGAATCGACTGTTCCTCAACACGCTTGCCGCATTTATTGCAGAACTTCGCGTCGTCGCGAACTTCCGTGCCGCAATCTTGACAAAATTTCATTTGACATTACCCGCCTTTCACAAAATTTTCACATATTATAACATTTTTTCGCGGGGATTTCTATTAGCCTCATGCCTTGTTCACAAGTATAATCCATGGGATGATGACTATCAGTATTATCACTACCCCACCAACCACACTTTCTCCTTCTTTCACGCTCTCCACTATTGCAAATATTCCCAATATTAAGCTTATCAACCCCGATATGACCCACACGAGGCCCAATGCGGACCCTATACCGACCCCACAGAACACGCAAATACTCAACACCACCCAAAGACCGATAGCACCTAAGCCCACCAAAAGACTCACCGCATTGCCAACCCCGTCTCCAACAGACCGGCGAGGGTTCGTATTCTCGTTTGACGCAGAAGTTGTGGCGGTGTCGCCCGTTCCGCACTTCGCTCCGCATTTATTGCAGAACTTCGCGTCGTCGCGCACTTCCGTGCCGCAATCTTGACAAAATTTCATTGACATTACCCGCCTTTCACAAAATTTTCACATATTATAACATTTTTTCGCGGGGATTTCTATTCGTATAATACATATATAAAGGCAGTCTTTTTTTTTTTTGTATATATTGCACAAAAGGCGGGAGCGCGTCGTGGTGCTTGACATTCGGGCGGGGTTGTGGTAGAATGTACTCACCGGACGGGAGGGGTCGTTTTGAGCGGTAACGTGGTTAGGGCAAAATTAGACATAATTTTCAAAAAGATGTTTATCGAAAACACCGATTTGTTGCATGATTTTTTGTCGAGCGCGCTTGACATTCCGTATGATTCCATCAAGAACATCGTAATTCAGAACCCCGAGTTGTTGCCCGGCACCGTTGACGGCAAAATAAGCCGCATGGACATAAAAATGCGGGTGGACGACCGCGTTATCAACGCGGAAATGCAGATTTCATACGAAACCGATTACAGGGACAGGGCGTTGTTTCTTTGGTCGAAGCTGTTCGCCGGCGAACTGAAAAGCGGCGACGAATACGAGGAATTGAAGCAGAGCGTTTGCATTAACATCATCAATTTCAATATGTTCGACTGCCCCGAATTTCACTCGAATTTCACGGTAATGGAAAAGTCAAGGCATGAGGTCTTGACGGACAAATGCGGGATACATTTCTTCGAGTTGAAGAAAATCGGCAAGAAAGCGAATTCAAGCAGCAGGATTGAGCTGTGGCTGCAGGCAACCTCCGA
>JAIRWE010000021.1 GCA_031253365.1 Oscillospiraceae bacterium
GTCGTCGTAATAACCGTACAAGCCGAAATCGCGTTTGAAATAATATTCGTTATCTATGAAATAAAACCTTACGCCGTCCAGCACCGCGGAATGTACCCCGCAAAACTGCGAACGCCACCCGACCGGGATGTTGAATTCCGTCACGCTTTTTATTTTTTTCAGGTATTCGGGTTTTATCGCGTTTTTGTAGAAGGGCATTATTACGGAACACTCGCACCCCTCCTTCGCCAACGCCTTCGGAAGGGAACCCGCCACGTCCGCCAACCCGCCCGATGCCGCGAAAGGATGCGCTTCGCTCGCCGCGTACAGAATTTTCATAGATTCTTTCCCCCCGTACAGATTAGGACTTCCCCGAGAACCCCATGACATATATTCTACCACATATTTTTAAAATTGCAACATAAAATCTTGACTTTACGTAAATTTTTGTATATAATTATTACCGGAACGCTTGGGAGCGCTTAAAGGCGGTTTTGCGGCGCGCGCGGTTGCAGGGCGCGCCGGCGCCGGAAAGGATTTTTTTGAGAAACAAAATTACCGCCGCGGCGCTTTCGCTCGCGTTGTTCGCTCTTTTATCGGCGGGGTGCGGTTCCGTAAGCATCGCGATAAAGGATTATGATTACGGCGAAATGCGGCTGGTTCAGCTTGAAGAGCTTTACGAGGGTCAGCCGGTCGCCGTTATAACGACGACGCTCGGCGTCGTCAAGGTCGCGCTGTATCCGCAATACGCGCCCAACACGGTCGGGAATTTCATCGAACGCGCCGAAGAGGGGTATTACGACGGCAAAAAGGTTTTGGTGATATTCAATCAGCTTTATTTCCTGTCGGGCGTGGATAACGAAGAAGCCGGGGAAGGCGGGAAAACAACGGACGGCAAACCCATTGTGAACGAGTATTCCGTCAATCTGTGGCCCTTCAAGGGCGCGCTGTTGTCCTGCGGCGACAGGCAGGGCGAAGGCGACAGCAGGTTCTTCATAGTGAACAGCGACGAATTCGGCGAGGCGGAGGTCGAGGCGTTGAGGGAAGTCAAGAAAGACGGGAAGCAGATGTTCCCGGACGAGTTTTTGTACGCTTTCGCCGAAAAGGGGGGCGTGTTTGAGTTTTCGGGGCGATACACCGTTTACGGGCAGACCGTCGAGGGCATCGACGTCGTGGAGGCGATTTGCGCCGCCGAAGTCGATGAAACCACCCGCAAACCCGTAACCGACATTGTTATAGAAAAAATAGAGCTTGAGTATTATACTGAGGAATAATTGCCATGACAGTGAGAAATCTTATTCGCGCCGCGACGGCGTGCGCGCTGATGACGGGACTTTTTTCCGGCTGCGGCGGCAACTCCGCCTTTAACGGGAACATGAGCGACATTACTTTGGAGCCCGGCGACACCTACGCGGTCATCAAGGTCAAGGATTACGAGGGGGAAATAACGGCGAAGCTGTTTCCGCAAGCCGCTCCCCGTGGCGTGGCGAAATTTATCGAAGCGGCGAACATGGGCTATTACGACGGAAAAACATTCCACCGCGTATTGGAGGGGATGTTGATTCAAGGCGGCGCCCTTAACATGGACGGGAGCGACGCGAATATCCCGCTGAGCGAATATTTTGTCGTGGAAACCTCCGATAAGGCGAGGAATTTTCACGGGGCGCTGTGTTTCGCGAAGGACGACAAGGGGAACTATCGTCAGTTTTATATAGTGACGGCGGGCGACCCCGTCGATATAGACGAAAACGCGGCGGCGCTGAAAGCGCAAATAGACAAATACAGCGACCAGCTTTTGAAGGACAAGAAAAAGGAGTTGGACGGTCAGTATAAGGCGATGACGAAGATTCCCGCCTCCGTCAAGGAACGGTATAAGGAAGTCGGCGGCTTGTTCCGCCTTGACGGTACGGTTACGGTATTCGGGCAGGTGGTCGACGGATTTGATATTTTGGACGCCATTCAAAGCGTCGAAGTCGTCGCGGGGAATAAAATCGACGACGACAACGAAAGTCTCGGCAAGTTTTCGCGACCCTTGGACGACATCTTCATCGACAGCGTTACAATCGTGGAAATACCCAAAGAAGAAACAGAATCGACAGACAAGGGGAGAGGCAAGAAATAAAATTTATGCGTTACGCTGAAAAGCATCGGTATTTCTATTGATGTTATGTTAAAAATGACAGTTTTTGCGAAAAACACTTTCATTTTTTGCGAAGTTGTGATATAATTCCTCACGGTGTTGCCCGGACTTCTCTCGAACGAGGTTGCCCCGGTGGTCGCCATTACACGTTAAGGGGTATTTTGTTTGGATAAGTTAATTATAAACGGCGGGAAAAAATTACAGGGGAGCGTGCAAATCAGCGGGGCGAAAAACGCCGCCGTCGCCGTTATACCGGCTGTGATTTTAGCGGAAGCTCCCTGCGTTCTGGAAAATGTTCCGAGTATCAGCGACGTCACCATTGATTTGCAGATTCTGCGGGAAATGGGCGCGGACGTAAGGGTTTTGGATAAATCGACAATCAGAATAGACGCGACGCACATAAGGGACGCCGTCGTGCCTTACGAAATGGCGCGGTGTATGCGTGCCTCGTATTATTTTTTAGGGACGCTTCTCACAAAATTCAACCACGCCAAGGTTTATATGCCCGGCGGGTGCGATTTGGGCGACCGTCCGATTGACCAGCATTTAAAGTGCTTCAAGGCTTTGGGCGCCGACCATTCAATCGGGCGCGGCATCGTGGAGATTTCCGCCGGAAAGCTAATCGGGACGCAGATTTATTTTGACAAAGTAACCGTCGGGGCGACTATCAACGCCATGTTGGCGTCGGTGAAGGCGGACGGGCTTACAATCCTTGAAAACGCCGCGAAAGAGCCGCATATAGTCGATTTGGCGAACTTCCTGAACTCCATCGGCGCGGATATTATGGGCGCGGGAACCGACGTGATTAAAATTCGCGGCGTGAAGCGGTTCACGGGGGCGAATTACGCGATTATCCCCGACCAGATAGAAGCGGGGACGTATATGGTCGCGGCGGCGGCGACGAAGGGGGATGTCACCGTCAACGGGATTATTCCGAAGCACTTGGAACCGATAACGGCGAAGCTCCGCAAAATCGGCGCGAAACTGGAAGAGCGCGACGAGAGTATTCGCGTCATGGGCGCGGATACATACGAGCGCACCAATCTTAAAACCATGCCGCACCCCGGGTTCCCCACCGATATGCAGCCGCAGTTCGCCGCCCTGCTGACCTTGGCGAAAGGCACTAGCATACTCACCGAGGGGATTTTTGACAACCGCTTCAGATACGTGGACGAGCTCAGAAGAATGGGCGCGGATATTTCCGTGGACGGGAAGGTCGCCGTCATCGAGGGTGTGGAAAGGCTTACGGGCGCCCCCGTAAAAGTCGCCGACTTGCGCGCCGGCGCGGCTTTAATCATCGCGGGGCTGAGCGCGGACGGCGTTACCGAAATCGAGGATATTCAGCACATCGAGCGCGGTTACGAGGGAATGGACGTTAAGTTGCGTTCGTTGGGCGCGGACATAGTCAAACGCAGATTTACCGACGGCGTAAGGACGGCGATGTAAGAACCTGTATTCAGCAGTCAAAACGCCCATATTTTCGGAGGTTGTCGTATGCGTATCGCGTCGCTTTGCAGTTCGAGCGCGGCTAATTCTTCATACATAGGCTCCGCCGACAGCGGGGTGCTGGTTGACGTCGGTTGCAGCTACAAATCGTTGCTGAACCGCCTTTCTCTTTGCCGAACGGATATTTCCGCGGTGAAGGTCGTTCTTATAACGCACGAGCATACCGACCACATAAAAGGGCTGAAACAGTTCACCAAACACAGCGACGTTCCCGTCTACGCCTCGCGGAAAACGGGGGAATTCCTTTTGGCGGGCGGGCATATTTCCAAAAGGGAGAATCTGTTTGAATTAAGCGAGCTGGGTCGAATTCCCGCGGATTTTGAGATAAAAGCGTTCCGAACGCCCCACGACAGCGTTGAAAGCGTGGGCTTTTCCTTTGTCGCCCCGAGCGGCTACAAAATCGCCTATTTCACCGACTTGGGCGAGATAACGGATTCGGTTCGCGAAGGCGCGAAGGGTGCGGACTTTGTTTTTATCGAAGCCAATTACGCCCCCGACGTATTGGCGGGGAACGCTTTGTATCCCGCTTACGTCAAAGAAAGGATTGCCTCGCCGGTCGGGCATCTTTCTAACGACGACAGCGCGCTTTATATTTCCCACCTCGTAAGCAACGGAACGACGAGGGTTATGCTCGCGCATTTATCGAGGGAGAACAATTCGCCGAAACGCGCTTTCGTCGCCGTGGCGGGGAAATTGTCCGAGCGCGGTATGCGGCTCAACCGCGATTACACGCTTGACGTGGCGGGCGTCGATAACACCGCCGGCGAATACATAGCCGTCTGACCGACGGCGGGAGTTCCGGAACGGGGGTTATCTGAATGAAGAAAAAACTCTTAAAAATTTTTTTCCTTTGCTGCTGCGGCTTAACGCTTACGGGTTGCGAGTTTAACCAAGAAACGTTCAACAAGGCGCTTAACTACGTCGTATACGCCATAGGGATAGTCGCCGCCGGAACGTTGCTGTTCTTCCTCGCTCTCGCGCTCGTCGGGGTATTTTATAAAGGGAAGAAATACTCCGTCAAGGTTTTGAAAAAGCACGAGTTTAAGTTCAAGCGCAGGAAGGGCTTTTCGCTGAGGGGTTCCCAAACGAACGCGAGGTACGCCCGCAGTAAAATCGACGTGGAAATAAACGGCAAGAAGAAGACGGTCAAATGCGAGGACAACGTAATCCTCGATAAGCTGTCCGTCGGAAAAACCCACAACCTGCGGATAAGGTTCAACACGATTAACAAGATATTGAAGTAAGGGTGTTTTCGGAATGTCCCGCGCCGCCCGCCGCCCGTTATCTTCCCCTTTCGACGCTTTCTTTCCTTTCCCTGCCCTCGCGGAGAAGCTCGCGGAGCCTTTCGGCGTCGCCGTCCCTGACGGCGTCGCGGTATTCGGAAAGGTGCGCGATAAGCGAGTCTATCTCCCCCGCCAAAAAATCGCGGTTCTCGAGGAAAAGCTCGCACCACATATTCTCGTTCAGCTTGGCCACGCGCGTCATGTCTTTGTAGCTCCCCGCCGAAAAGCCTTTGTGCTCCTTGGCGGCGGGGCTTTTTATGTAGGCGCCCGAAACGGTGTGCGCCAGCTGCGAAGTGAAGGCGATTATGCGGTCGTGTTCTTCCGGCGTGGTGAAAACCACCTCCCCGAAGCCTATCCCCGTAAAGAATTTTTTCGCCTTATCCAAAATGTTTATATCGACGTTCGGCGGCGGAACCAGCAGCATGGACGCCTTGTTGAACAGCGAACCGCGCGAGTGGCGGAACCCCCAAAGCTGCGTTCCCGCCATGGGATGACCGCCGATAAACACGAAGCCGTTCTCTTCGGCGACGGGCATAATTTCCGCGCAGATTCCCCGCTTAACGCCGCAACAGTCAATGACGGCGGCGCCTTTCTTGAAACGCGCCGCGTTTTCCTTTATGTATTCAATCGCGGCCGACGGCAAAATCGCGACGAGTACGAAATCGCATTCCGAAACGCCGTCGAAATCAAGCTCGCCGTCAACCGCGCCGACGAGTTTGGCTTCAAGGAACGCGCCCGGCGACTTATCATAAGCGAGAACCGTATGCGACGTGTTTTCTTTGACCGCCTTCGCGAGGGAACCGCCTATCAGCCCCAAACCGACTATCCCGATGTTCATGCCGTCCTTCCTTAACCGCCCGCAATCGCTTCCCGAATCTTGTTCGCACCCCTCACGGTTTCGGCGAACTCCTCCGGCGTAATGGACTGCGCCCCGTCGCAAAGGGCGTTTTGCGGGTCGTTGTGTACTTCTATCATAACGCCGTGCGCGCCCGCCGCCGCCGCCGTATACGATAAGGTTTTGACAAAGCGCGAAATACCCGCGGCGTGGGAAGGGTCCACTATTATCGGCAGGTGCGTAAGCTCGCGCAGCGCCGGCACGGCGGAAATATCAAGCGTGTTGCGCGTGACGGTTTCAAAAGTGCGGATACCGCGCTCACAGAGAATAACCTTACTGTTTCCGCCCGCCATGATGTATTCCGCGCTCATAAGCAGCTCTTTCAGCGTGCTGGACAACCCCCTTTTCAGCAAAACGGGTTTGTCCGTTTTGCCGAGCGCTTTTAACAGCTCCATGTTTTGCATATTCCGCGCGCCCACCTGTATCACGTCCACGCAGTCAAAAAGCGGAAGATGCGACAAGTCCATTATTTCGGTGACTATGGGCAGACCGGTAAGCTCCTTCGCTTCTAAGAGAAGCTCTATTCCGTCCCCGCGAAGCCCTTGGAAATCATAAGGCGAGGTACGCGGCTTGAACGCCCCGCCGCGCAGCAAATTCGCGCCCGCCGCCTTGACTTCGCCGGCTATCGTGCAAATCTGCTCCTTTGATTCCACCGAACAAGGTCCCGCGATAAAGGTGAAATTTTCGCCGCCGATTTTCGTGTCGCCCACGCGGATTACCGAATCGTCGGGGTGGAATTTACGGTTGGCGTTCTTGTACGGTTCCGAAACGCGGGTGACGTTTTCGACTATGCTCAGCCCCCTTATGAGGTCGATGTCAACGCCCGAAACATCGCCGATTAAGCCGAGTACGGTCTGGAACTGCCCCTCGCTTAAATGAACGCTCAACCCTTGGCTCTTCACCCAGTTGATAAGATTGTCGACCTGCGTTTTCTCAACGCCGTTTTTTAACAGGATTATCATTGACAGCTTTCCTTTCGTAAGTACCCAAGTATTTCCGACGCCGAAGGGGGGCAGCCCTTAACGTATTTGTCGAACCCCGACGCGCAGTTCCCGCAGCCGAACCCGCCGCTTTTCCCGCGGAACCCTTGCCCCACGCAGATTTTTTCGCCCCGATAATGCCCCGCCCGGTTAAGCGCGCTGATTAACGCCGAATAACACGCCGAACACGCCCCGTTTTCGTTTATATGCGCCGACAGCCTTTTCGCCAAACCGCGCGCGGCTTCGGACAAGACGGGCTTGTTATCCGCGTTTAACTCGAGCGTTTTCGTGTCCGCGCCGTAAATTCGCCCCAAACCGAGCTGTTCGGCTATTTTGATATATTCTATGTCCCCCGCGTCGTATCCGATTAAGCGGGCGCAGTACGAATCCAGCAAAACGGGGTTCTCGCCGCAAATAATCATATTTCGCGTGACGGGGTTGCCGCCCTCCTCGAAAGTCAGGTCGCCG
>JAIRWE010000083.1 GCA_031253365.1 Oscillospiraceae bacterium
GTTGCCGCTTTTCTTCCACGCGAAAGTTTATGACGGCCGTCACCCTTTGCAGCATCCTCTCGAAATTATACTCCACCGGCGACAGTTCCAGTTTATCCGCTTCAATTTTCGCCATATCAAGCACATCGTTAATTACGCCGAGCAAATGAGACGACGCGTCGCCTATTTTATTGAGCGCGTGGTTTTTCTGTTCTATATCGTCCGTGTTTCTGCCTATGGAGGTCATGCCGATAATGGCGTTCATGGGCGTGCGCATTTCGTGGCTCATATTGGCGAGGAAGGCGCTTTTGGCGCGATTCGCCTCCTTCGCTTCATGCAAGGCGTTTTCGATTTCCGTTTTCAACTTGTTCTTCTCGCGTAAATCATATATATAGCCCAACCCGATATACCTGTTGCCCTGCTTTGTCCGCGTCATTGTAAGTTCCACGGGAACGGGCTCGCCTTGCGGGGTTGAGTGCATCCATTCGGTTTTTATGTTTTCGCCGTTTATTACCCGCTTTATTATGTCGAAAGCCTTCTCGCGGGAATTTGAACCGTCGGGCTGATATTCCGGCGAATGAGCGGGGCTGCCGAAAAAATCTTTGTAAAATTCCTTCGTAACGCCGAATATCTTTAAGACGGCTTCGTTACAGTCGATGAATTTGTAATCTTCATCGAACAAAGTCAGCCCGACGGGGGAGTTGTTCAGCATTATGCTGCTTAAATCATTTTTCTCGGCTATTTCGCACTCGTTTTCGTTGCGAACAAAAGCGCTCGCGCATAAATGCGCCGCGGAACGCATCAAGTCTAAGCAGTCCTCGTCAAAATACTCGTCTTTGACGAGGTTTTCCATCGTTATTACGCCCCAAAATTCGCCGCGCGTAAAAATGGGGACAAACAATATGGATTTAATGCCGAACAAGCTCATAAATTCGGCTTGGTCGGCGTCCACGTCTCCCACGCGGTTATGAACGTACTCGCCCCTTTTCAGGACTTCCAGCCATCTTCTCACCGGCGGAACATCCGGCAACACCACCAGTTCTTCATCCAAGACGACGGTATTGCCGTTCATCCAAAGATAAATCTGCCCCATTTGACCGCTTTTGTCGAAAAGCCGATAAACGGCGACGCGGTTCAAATCCATTGCCTTCGCAATCGGTTTTATGCCGTCGCTCATAACGTCGTCGAATATCTTGTTTTCGTGGGAAAGGAACGTCACCGCCATTTCGTTTATGGTGTTTAACAGCTTGTCGCGGCGCACGAGGATTTCTTTTGTGTGCCTTTTTTCGTTGATGTCCTCGGTAGCCCCCGCCACCCTTAACGGATTCCCCGCGGCGTCCCTCAATGTGGTTCCGAACGAGTGAAACCACCTGTATTGCCCGTTTTTCAGCTTCAAACGGTTGACCACGTCATAAGGCGTTTTCCCCGAGGCGTCGTTCAAGTGTGCCTTGACTATGTCAAGCGTTGTCTCCAAGTCGTCCGGGTGAACCCTGTCGAGCCAACTGGAAAGCGTGTTCGGGAAGTCGTTTTCGTCGGTGAAACCGAGCATTTTGCGAAACTCGTCGGACCACCAAATTTTATTCACTCCCGCCGCGATTTCCAGTTCGGGGTCGATAAATCTGTCCCACAGGGCGATATTCATGCTGTCGAGAAGCAAATTAAGCCGAAGATTATTATTTTCGAGTTCTTCCTGGGTCTTTTTCATGTCGGTGACGTCGACGCGCTGCTGCATATGGACCCTTCTGCCGTCGGGCCAGTGTATAAATCTGTCCGTGATAAGATAATATCTTTTGGTCAGGGTGCTGCGTTCTTCCCACACGACCGTTTCGTTCGTTTCCCTGTCGAGTTTGCGGCGCGGACAAAAATCGCACATTTCGTTTTCGCTTTGTTTGAATAACTTATAGCATATTTCCCCCTCCCCGCGTTCGATACCGTAATGCCGCTTCATCGCGTCGTTGATAAACAGCACTTCGTTGGTGTCGGGGTCAATCACGTAAATCATTACGTTTATGCCGTCGAGCACGTTTGTCATGGTTTCAACCAGTCTGTGTGATTCATTTGCGCATTTGTCTTGAACGTCAAAGGCGTTGTTTTTTTCCGGCATATTTTCCCCCTACGGTATTCGGGCAACCTCTGAAAATCCACTGCTGCCCTTAGTATCTGCTGTAACTGTCCCCGGTAATATCCCTCGGCTCAAACTTCATATACCAGATAATGCCGCAATCGCGATTCCAGTTGCAATGCGTTATATACCAGTACGTATCGTCCGCTTTTATATGCTTTTCGTTTGTTCTGTCATAGCCCGTAATGTCGCCCTTTTTCACCACGTAGATTACAAAAACGGAATGATTGCCGTAACGGACGTAATCGCCGGATTTCACCCGGCTTTTGTCCGCTATCTTATAGCGCGGCGCGTTCGCGCCGAAAACCTCGTTGCTTATTAAATTAGCGTATCCGGCGCATTGACCCCTGCAATACGCGGTTCCGTCCCTGGAATGCACGCAAGGTTCTTCCGACACAAGCGGGAAGTCTTTGCTGGGAGTATGCTTGGTAAAATAATAACCGTCGGGATATTTGAGCTGTAAGTCGGAAATTCTTTTTTCCAAATCCGACATCACCCGAACGTCGCAATAGTATTTCATATCGCCCACCGTCGCGATTACGCAGGAATACCCTTCTTTTATCCCCGTTATTTTCCCCTTCGCGTTTACCCTCAGCACGCCGGGGTTGGTTGAACTCCACGTAACCGCGCGTTTGGTGTTTTTCAGTTTCAAGGTCTTGTAATGCCCCGCCGTGACTACCGTTTCCCCCGAGCTGATTACGGGGTTTTCCACCTTGATTTTATACTTCTTTGACTTCGCGCCCGATTTGACGGTTAATGTGAAGCTACCCTTCGATAACCCGCGCACCTCCCCGGATTCGGTAATGTCGGCGCGCGGCGCGTTGCTTATCGAGTATTCGAGTTTATCGGTTGAATCGCTCGGCGAAACCCTAACGTCCAGCTCATATATTTCGCCGACGGAAATGTACTCGGGTATGTTTTTCACGTTTATCGCCGTTGTGGGGGCAATAACGTCGACGCGGCACAGGGCGAAGTAGTTGTTGTCAACATACGCGCGGATTTGCGCCGTTCCGGATTTTTTCGCCTTTACCGAACCGTCGGAAGAAACCTCGGCGACTTCGGGGTTAAGGCTTTCCCATGATATTTTATCGGCTTTGCGAACGGCGTTTAACGTGAACTCTTCCTTTTTCTTCAAAATTACGTGCGTTTGGTCGAGCCGCACGGAATCCGCGGTCTCGCCGAAATAAAACACCCGCCCGGATTCGCCGTTAAAGTACAGTTTCGTGACGCTTGAATCGAAAACGTAAAAAAAATTCGCCGTTTCAAGACTTTCGGGGATTGTCACCCTTTTTAGGTTGACACAGTCACGAAACGACGCGTTCAGGGTTTTCAACCCCGCGGGCAACTGCAATTTATTGAGTGAAGAGCAACCGCTGAACGCGTTGTATTCGATTGTTTCAAGTTTTTGCGGCATTTTAACGTCGGTAAGAGCGGCGCACCCGGAAAACAGTTCCCGGTTTATGACCGTCATATACTTGGGCAGCGCCGCGCTTTTCAGTGAAACGCAGGACGAAAAGGCGCCGTCCCCGATTGTTTCCGCGCTGTCGGGGATTACAACCTTTTTCAGCGATTTGCAACCGGAAAACGCGCCGCGTTCAATTCTCGTCAAGGATTGCGAAAAATCAATCGAGTTTAATTTCCCGCACCCGTTGAAAGCGTTTGAACCGATTGTTTCAACCGTGTCTGCCATTTTGACTTCTTTCAAACTTCCGTATTCGCGAAAAGCCTCCGAAGGAATACTTTTGACGCCTTTTTTTATGACGACTTTCACAATTTTTTTGCTGTAATCCCGCCAAGGAAAATACCCGCGCCAATCCCAACGGCTTTCAAACACGCGCCATTCTTCGGTGTTTTTAGCGCCTGAAACGGGCGATATTGTCAGCGTTCCGGAAGAATAGCTCCATTTTATCGAAGCCGTTTTCCCCGAAGTTTCCGCCGCGCGCGCCGCAGCGGGAACCGTCTGAATTACGAGTATGAACGTCAGCAATAATGTCACAAATCTTTTCAAAATACATTACCTCCATATCCTCCTGTCGGCAGACGCGCCGAAAGCCCTCCGCGAAAAAAAGTTTTTCACGGATGGGTGATTACGTATTTTTATCCGTTTCGCGGTACTGCTTCAAGTTTCCGATTTTATTCCTGCGTTCGGCGAGAACCTCCTCCACCTCTTCCCATTTCAGTTCCCTGTCCGCGCACAGCACCAAAATATGATAGAGCAAGTCGGCGATTTCGTTTTTCAACTCGTATTTATCGCCGTTCTTGGCGGCGATAATCATTTCCGCACATTCTTCGCCGCATTTTTTGAGGATTTTATCCACGCCCTTCTCGAACAGGTAACACGTATACGAGTTTTCCTCGCGTTCCGATTGCCGCGAAAGGACGATTTGGTTCAATTCCCGAATGATGTTGTCGTTCATGTACGGTTCCTTAAAGATTTTGTCGTTTATGTACGTTCACTTAAACATGAAGGGGCGACCGATAAAAGCCGCCCCCCGCAGTTTCAACAGCCGTTATTTCAGTTCAGCGAAATACTTGATGGTTCTTACCATGTTGCTGGTGTAGGAATTCTCGTTGTCGTACCACGAAACCACCTGAACCTGGTACAGGTCGTCATCGATTTTTGCCACCATTGTCTGCGTGGCGTCAAACAGCGAACCGCAAGTCAGTCCTATAACGTCGGAAGAAACGATTTCGTCTTCGTTATATCCGAAAGAATCGCTTGAAGCCGCCTTCATCGCCGCGTTAATACCCTCTTTGGTAACGTCCGCCTTCTTGACCACGGCAATCAGCAATGTCGTCGAACCCGTGCAAACGGGAACGCGCTGCGCCGCGCCGATTAGCTTGCCTTTCAGTTCGGGAATAACCAAACCGATTGCCTTAGCCGCTCCGGTGGAGTTGGGAACGATGTTGCAAGCCGCCGCGCGCGCGCGCCTTAAATCGCCTTTCCTGTGCGGACCGTCAAGAACCATCTGGTCGCCCGTATAGGCGTGGATTGTCGCCATAATCCCCGATTGAACGGGCGCGTAGTCGTTAAGCGTCTTTGCCATGGGGGCAAGACAGTTAGTCGTGCAGGAAGCGGCGGAAATGATGGTGTCGCTCGCTTTGAGAATATCCTCGTTCACGCCGTAAACAACGGTGGGTAAATCGTTGCCCGCCGGAGCGGATATAACGACCTTCTTGGCGCCCGCGTCAATGTGCGCCTGCGATTTTTCCTTGGAAACGTAAAAGCCCGTACATTCGAGAACCACGTCCACGCCGATTTTGCCCCAAGGCAAATCCTTGGCGTCCTTCTCCTTGTAAATTTTAATCGTTTTCCCGTCTACCGTTATCGAGTCCTCGCCGGCCGAAACCGTGTGCCCGTCATATCTCTTCTGGGCGGTGTCATACTTCAAAAGGTGCGCGAGCATCTTTGGTTCGGTCAAGTCGTTAATCGCGACAACTTCATACCCCGACGCGCCGA
>JAIRWE010000096.1 GCA_031253365.1 Oscillospiraceae bacterium
GCGGTCGCCGTGGGGTATTCGATACTTAACCGCACCAGCGGCGTGGACGTGGGCAAACTCATGCTGAAATACGGCGGCGGCGGGCATAAGATGGTGGGGACCTGCCAGTTTTCGGACGAGAACATCGCGGACGGGCTGCCCAAACTTCTGAACGAGCTGGTGAACTATGACGAACTGTACAACGTATAATCGCACCCTTCTTCGGCGGGCGGGCGTTTTCGCCCGTCCGTCCGTTTTTGTGAGCGGGCAGCCTCGGAGGCAGAATCGGCAAAATTTTCGCCGAAAATCGCCGGAAGTAGGTTTTTAGAGGTACCCAAATGAACAGGTTAATCGACAATATCAAAAAGGTCATAAAAGGCAAAGACGCGCAGATTACCCTGCTCGCCGCCGCGCTCCTCGCGAAGGGGCACGTGCTTATCGAAGACGTTCCCGGCACGGGGAAAACCGTCCTCGCGAGGAGCCTGTGCAAAAGCATAAACGCCGAATTTAGGCGCGTGCAGTTCACCCCCGACCTTCTGCCGTCCGACATAACGGGGATAAACTTCTTCAACATGAAAACGCAGGATTTCGTGCTTAAAAAGGGCGGCGTGTTCACGAACATCCTTCTCGCCGACGAAATCAACCGCGCCACCCCGCGAACGCAAAGCGCCCTGCTTGAATGTATGGAGGAGCGGCAGGTGACAATCGACGGGGAAACCTATGCGTTAGGCGAGCCTTTCATGGTAATCGCCACGCAAAACCCCATTGAGATTCAAGGCACGTACCCCCTTCCGGAGGCGCAGTTGGACCGCTTCCTCATTCGGATAACGCTCGGTTACGCGGACAAGGAGGCGGAAATGAAAATCCTCGGCGACGCGAACGCCTCCCACCCGCTTGAACGTATTGAAACCGTGATGTCGGCGGACGACGTTCGCGCCGAACAGGAAAGGTGCGCGCGGGTCTTGGCGGGCGGGGCGGTGCGCGAATATATCGCCGACCTCGGCGCGGCGACGAGGAACCACGATAAAATAAGGCTGGGATTAAGCACGCGCGGTCTTATAGCCCTGAAAAAAACCGCTCAGGCGTTCGCGTATCTGAACGGCAAAAAGTTCGTGTCGCCGCGCGACGTCAAGGAAATCGCGCCCTATGTCATGTCGCACAGAATCATCACGCGGGACTACGCCGACAAATCCGCCGCCGCGCTGGCGGGGGAAATTCTGGGAAGCGTGAGGGTGCCGACGGAATCGGCGGACGGATAAAATGGACATACTCGTTATACTGACAATTTTTTTTATCATCATCGTCGCCGAAATCGCGGTTTACCGCAAGTTCGGTTTGCACGGGATTGAGTACCGCGTTTATCTCAGCAAAAAAGAAGCCTTTGAGGGCGACGAAATAGAAATCATCGAGGAAGTCCTCAATAAAAAGCCTCTGCCCGTCCCGTGGCTGAAATCCGAAATATTTACGTCGCGCTGGCTGGATTTCGCCGGGACGAAAGCCAACGCGGCGGCGGGAACCCGTTTCGCGCCGAGCGTGTTCGCCCTTCGCCCGAACCAGAAATGCGTCAGGAAATGGCGGGTGAAATGCCTTAAACGCGGGGTCTTCCGCTTGGAGGACACCACCATCGTCGCCTGCGACATTTTCGGGTTCGTGACAATCTCGGCGAAAGTCAAGGTGAACGAGAGCGTGACCGTTCTGCCCACCCCCGTCGAGTGCGGCGAGGGGCGCCGCTCCGATATGCTGCTGTTCGGGGAAACCTTAACGCGCAGATTTATCTGCGACGACCCGTTTTTGATTTCCGGAACCCGCGAGTATTCGGGAATCGAGCCTGTCAACCGTATTCACTGGGCAAGCGCGGCGAAGCAGGGGCGTTTGATGGTGTACAACAACGATTACACCACGCGAAACACGGTCTTGATAATGATAAATATGCAGCGCGGCGACGCGAGCGGCACCGTCGCGCTGCCCGGCGCGGACATTGAGGTTTTTATCAAAGCCGCCGCGTTTTTCTTGGAAAAATGCGCGCAAAAGCGGTTCGGGGTCGGGTTCGCCGCCAACGGCGGGAGCGCTTCGGGCGCCGTGAACTGCCCCGCCGGCAAAACCCGTTCAAACATCGAGATTTTGCGCGCCCTTGCCGCGTTCGACGAACGCGAGTGCCTCGCGGACTTTTACGACGCGGTGAGGCGGATTGACCTGACGGGTTACACCGATTTCGTGATAATAACGGCGTTCATATCGCCGCGATTGCTTAAAGCCGCCGACTATCTGAAAGGCGCGGGAATTAACGTGTGTTTTTGTTCAAACAGCGGCGAAAACACGGGGATTTACGGGCTTGTCCCGTTAAGGAGATGACGGGGAGGGCGTCAAATGAACGAATCCACGCTGCTTTCGATAAAGGAGTTTTCAAAGTTCACGGGGGTCGCCCAATCCACGCTGAGGTACTATGACGAAATCGGGCTGCTCCCCCCTTTCAGGCGCGGGGAGAACAATTACCGCTATTACGTGCCCGTGCAGATAATAACGCTGAAATTCATCAACGTCCTCACCGAGCTGGGCGTACCCCTTTCAACCGTGAAGGATATGAGCCTGCGCCGCACGCCGGAAAAGGTCATGGATTTGCTCAACCGCCAGGAGGCGAAGCTGAACAGGCGGTTGGACGAGCTTCGGACGGCGTTTTCGATTATCCATACGCTCAGGGGCAACATTCGCGACGGGCTTTCGGCGGACGGGCTTTTGGACGGGGACCTCCTCGTAAAAACGCAGGAGCTTGAAGAAACGCGCTATATCCTCGGGCCCGAAACGCCCGCCGGGTTCAAAACCGCGCCCGCCTTTTACGAGGAATTCGTGAACTTTTGCAATTCGGCGGAAGAAAACAGGATAAACATCCGCTACCCGATAGGCGGGTATTATAAGGATTTCGGCTCGCTGTTAAAGTCGCCGGGCAGACCCGACAGGTTCATCTCATACGACCCGCTCGGAAACAGCACGAATCCGGCGGGGAAATACCTTGTCGGGTATAATCGCGGCTATTACGGCGAATTCGGCGATTTGCCGCAAAAAATGAGCGATTACGCGACCGAGCGCGGCTTGGAGTTGAAGGGTCCCGTTTGCGTGGTGTATCTGCTGGACGAAATCAGCACGGAAAATCCCGAACGCTTTTTGATGAGAACGACCGTGAGAGCGAAAAAGAGAAGGAGAAACAATGATTGTATTTGAAAACGGCGGGGAAATCAAAACAAAGAACATTCAAACGGACAAGAACCGTCTGTATGTCCTGCACATCTCGGAATTATCGTTGCTTGACGGGCTTCCCGATATAAAGACGAAGATTATGGACGGCTTCGAGCCGGACGACTGCACTTCAAAATACGAGTGCTACGACGGACACGATATGCTTTGCATAAACATTCCGGAAGAGCTGAAAGACATGAACAGCTTTCGGTTTTTCGGGGCGTACATCACCGCCGAGTTTATACTGTGCGTGTACGAGGAATGGGAGGAGCTGCCTTATCTGGTGGAAATAATCCGCGCCGGCATAGGCAAAGGCATCTCGTTCAAAAAAGCGGTGCTTTCGCTGATTGACGTTATACTGAGGGACGACTTTACCGTTCTGGGGAACATCGAGGATATGATAGCGGATTTGGAGGACTGCGTGTCAAAAGGCGACGTCGAGCTGAAAATATGGGAAATTTCTTCCTTGCGGCGCAAAATCCTCCCGATGAAGCGTTTTTACGAACACCTGATAGACATGGTGGAGGATTTGGACGAGAACGAGAACGGCTTCTTCACGGATACCGAGCTTAAATACGCCTCGCGAATCCTCGGCAGGATAGACAGGCTTTACAGGACGGTGACAAACCTGCGCGACTATGTAACCCAAGTGCGCGAGGCGTATCAGGCGCAGATGGACATAGGGCTTAACCGCATAATGAAAACCTTTACGGTCATTACCGCCGTGTTCCTGCCGCTGACGCTGCTGGCGGGCTGGTACGGAATGAACCTGAAAATGCCCGAATTCGAGTGGCGGTTCGGCTATTTGCTCCCGATAGGGCTGAGTCTGTCCATAGTCACCTTTTCCCTGATAATCTTCAAGAAGAAGAAATGGTTTTAGCTTTTTCGGGAAACCCCGCTTGTTAAGGACGGGGTTTAATTTTTTTTTTTTTTTTTTTGCGGAACTTTCCGCGGGAAAGTCGACGCTCTTATGGTAGGGCGTCCTGACAAAATCACGGAGGCAAAATCTATGACCGATTCGGCAATCGTTTCGCGGTTTAATGAAATATACGACTCCACGTATAAGCCCGTGGTGGCGTTCATTACGGCGAAATGCGGCAACACCGCCGATATATGCGATATTTCGCAGGAAACGTATATGGAAATTTATCGGCTGCTGTGCCGGCGCGGAGCGAGCTGCGTGAGGAACCCCAAGGCGCTCGCGCTGAAAATCGCCCGCCAAAAACTCGCGCGGTACTATTCGTTCAGGGAGCGGGCGCGGATTTTCGTGCCGCTGTTTTCCGAAAGCGAGGACGGCGGGGAAATCGCCCTGTCCGACTTTGAAGCCGCCGCCTTTCTGACGGAGGATTTTACGGTCGACAAAATGACGGTCGAAAGCGCGAAGGCTATCATAGGGCAAAAGCCCCGGGACGTGAGGAAGGTGTTTTATCTGTTTTACGACGTCGGTCTGACCATAGCCGAAATCGCGAAAGAGATGTCCGTGAGCGAGTCAAACGTGAAGCACAAGCTGTACCGCACGCTTAAAGAAATCAGAGCGTTGCTTGAATGAAAGGTGGTATTCAACATGAAAGGTCTGGAATTTATAAAGTCCGTCACAAGCCGCGAAATGCCGGACAAGGAACAACTGCGGGAGAACTGTCACCGCCTTGCCGCCGCCGAACGGGGCGCGGCGTCCGAACGAAGGAGCGAAGGCGCGGGCAGAACCAAGAACGTGTATGTCGCGCAGCTGGCGCCGCTTTGCGCGGCGCTCGCGGTGGCGGCGGGAGGGGTTTTCGCGTATGCCGCGCTCGGCGGCGGCGAACCCTTCGGCGACGGGGAAACGGGCGGCGTTACGCAAACGGCCGCCGGTAACCCTTCCTCGGAGGGGGACGGCACGCAAACCGCCGGGGTCGAACCGAGCGGCGAATTGAGCTACCGTTACCTTGAAACAGACGAATACGTCTGCCAAGACATTGAGGATTTGGTCGCGAGAAGCGACGTAATCCTTTTCGGAAAGGTGGTCGGGTTGTCGTTCGGCGTGCTGGACGACACGACGGGGTTGCCCCCGACGGTGAATCCCGAGGAGCGTAACGGGTCGCTCCCGGCGTTGGATTACAACGAGCGTAATTGGAATTTGGCGACTTTTTACGATATTGACGTTTTTCGGCTGTATAAGGGGGAAGAAGCCGACTTGACCGAATGGAGCGACGCGAGGCAAAGCGGCGCGAGGATAAGGACGCTCGGCGGGCTGGAAGGCGAATACGTCGATGAGCAGCTCGCGGCTTTGGCTGTGTATGACGCCGAAAAAACGGTGAACATCCCCGTCGGCGCGACGGAAATAAGGCTCGGGGAAATGTACCTGTTTTGCCTGAAACTGTGGGACAACGGCAGCGCGCCGACGCCGCTCAATCTGCGGCAGGGCGTTTCGGGAACGGAGGATTTGTTCGTGCCGGGTTCGTCGGGTTTCCCTTGCTGGTCTCCTGACGAAATCGCGTCTTATTTCGGCGAGAGCCGAAAGGTCGTCGACGGGTGGATGAACCGCCGCGTTATGACGCGTAAAGACCTGTACGCGCTCGCCGCGAAGGGCGAAAACCTAACCTCTTACGATTTCGCGCCCTTCATTCGCAGCGACAGCGTGACCGGCTCGGGGATTCAGACGTATCTGCGCGTTTTCGACGTAAGCGGCGAGGGGTGCGTGACGATTTCCGCAAACAGCTTGGACGCGAAGTATGTGCGCTTCACGTATACGAAAAAGTACGCGCCGTATTCAATCGACCTGACCGCCGACGACGTACAGGCTTATATCGACCTGCCGCCCGTCACGGATTACACGAGTTATCCGCACCCGACCCGGGACGCGGCGGTGGGGGTTGAAATCCCCGGCGACGCCGACCTGTCGCCCGACGGAACGTTCGCCGCGTTCGCCTTCGTCGCGGAGAACAACTATCTCGAAGGCTATTACAGCCCCGTTTACGCCGTCGTGGTCGTCGAGGTTGAAAGCGGCAAAGTAGCCGATATGCTTACCTTCGAACCGGGGAACCCGCGTTGCGAGTTCATGTGGTCGCCCGACGGCAGATACCTCACCGCCGCGATTGACGACAGGAATTATAAGGATTATCTCGTGCTGCTGTCGGCGTTCTTCGCGGAAGGCTCCGAAAAAGCGCCCTATTCGGGCGGGGTCGTATGGTCGGCGGACAACGCTTATGAGGCGTTCGTAAGGCAGGGGGCGGTATTCGACTTTTATCTGCCCGAATATTACGAGGAGGAGCACGTCGAAAATCAAAGGAAAACCGCCGCGCTCGAATGGAAACATTCAGACGGCGTTTGGGATAAAATCCTGTGCGCTTATGAATGGATTGATTCGACCGGAGCGGTTCAAAGCGGGACGTTCCTGTATGATATTTACACCGAAAAGGTTTCGGACTTAACGCAAAACTGACGGGCGGAAAGCCCCGCGCTCAGCCGCGCCCGGCGTTCATTCGCCGAGCGCGGCTTTCAGCGATTTTATTGGTTTGCGTTTTCCAAGGCTTTTAACTCGTCAACGGATAAGCCGATACACTCCGAGATTTCCTCCAACGTCATTTTGCCGCTGTCGATGAATTTCAGGGCGGCTTCTTCCGCAAATTCTTTCGTGAATTCTTTCGCAAGCTCCTCAACCGCTCTGCACATGGTGACCACTCCTTTCGCGTCTTCTTTCAAATATCTCGTTCGCTCCGCCAAAACGGGATAGTACATATCGTCGGCGTTGATACAGTTGAAATCGTGAATCAGTTTCCCCAGCGGCGTGATGTTCGGGGAACCGTCCTTATACGCGCCGTTCACGTATATAACGTGCGACCCGTCGTCATAAACAATTCCCGTTTTGCCCACATACTTCTCTATCGGATATATCGGTTCCCCCCGCTTCCAGAAATCGTTTTCCGTAATCATTATGACGTATGTTTCCGGCAACAACGACACGTCGTCGCCCGGCAAAACGGAATTCGCGTCCATCAAACTGCCGTTATATCTGAGCCTTCGGGCTTTGTCGCCCTTGTCGCCGCGCTCCACTTCGATGTTGTACTTTTTGCCGTCGCTGTCCGCGGCGTGGACATCCAAGCGAACGGAACGCCCCTG
>JAIRWE010000138.1 GCA_031253365.1 Oscillospiraceae bacterium
GAACGGTTTTGAAACTGCCGCTCTGAGTGCTTTGCTTTTGTTTTTCAGCCATAGGAACCTCCCCTTAGAAATGTAATCACAGACATTATAACATTATTTATTTTATATTTCAATGGTAAATATCTATAAATAATACAAAAATTTTTTGAATGAAATGTAAAAAAAACTATAAAAAGGCTTGTAAAATTCATTTTTTTAGTATATAATAACGATTAGTGCCATAATCGGTCATCGTAAAGGGCGCGGTTTGTAAACGAATTAAAGAAAGGGCGCGTGTGTCAGCCGCAGTTTTCGACGTGTGTCGGCGCGCGGCGAACCACGCAAGGCGTGTGCTATGATAGATAAAACCATTGCTTTCGGTTCTGTCCATCACGAACATGAAAACGAGATGAGAGAAATTCTCATAACGGTGTATGAGGCGTTGCTCGAAAAGGGTTACAATCCTATCAACCAACTTGTGGGCTACATTCTTTCGGAAGACCCCACTTATATAACCACCTACAACAACGCGAGAAGTCTTATTCGGCATATTGACCGCGATGAGCTGTTGCAAATGCTGGTCAAAAGCTACTTGGCGGATTAACGGGCGGCGAGACTTCGGGAGCGGGTTGCCGCGCGCGGAATCCGGTTCGCAAAAGCAGGTCGAAGGCATATTCCCCGCCGTCAGGGGATTTTTCTCTCATGTTGCCGATAAACGGCTTAAATCCCGCGCTTTCGTAGATGCGGAGCGCGGGTTTGTTATTCGGCTCAACCCCGACGGTCTGCTCGGAATAACCCCGCGAAACGCAGGCGTCAACCGCCTCGGCTACGAGAATTTTCCCTATTCCGACTCCCCGGGCCCATTCTTTGACGCGCAGCGCGAATATATAGGCGCGGCGGTTGGGGATAACGGCTTCGGGGACGTTTTCGTTTTCAAACATGATGTTTATCTCGCCGGTAAGTTTGCCCTCCAATTCCGCGATAAGGCAAAGTTCCCGTCCCGAGGTCAGGTTTTCAAGCCGTTTTTGGGCATAGTCCAGGTAAGGGGACATATCGAAAAGCCCGTTAAGTTCGCCGAAGCGTTCCGTATTCAGCTGTTTTACGGTAAGTTCCACAGGCAATCTCCCATCGGCAACCGCCGAAAACCCCTTTTCTCCGATTTTTCCCGCCTGACGACAAAAATCCCGCGTTAAACCTATGAACGGTTCCTCACTTTTACAAGCAGTACCGTCCCGGTGATGATTACGCCCGCCGAAAGCGCGGCAAGCGCTATGTAAAGGGGCAGGTCGCCGTTCGGAGCGTTCGGGTTGTTATATTCGCTCACGGGCGGTTCGCTCACGGGCGGCTCGCTCACCAGCGGTTCGCTCGCGGGCGGTTCGCTCACGGGCGGTTCGCTCGCGGGCGGCTCGCTCACCGGCGGTTCGCTCGCGGGCGGCTCACTCGCGGGCGGTTCGCTCACGGGCGACTCGCTCACGGGCGGCTCGCTCACGGGCGGCTCGCTCGCGGGCGGCTCACTCGCGGACGCGGTTCGATTTGAGGTTTCGGTTGTACCCTCAATCGAGGCAAAATAAAGCGGGACGCTGAAATATTCGCGGTATTCCGCTTTTTCGGCGCGGTGGTTTTGCGAAAAGGCAAGCGGCGATATGTCGAAATATTTTCGCGGACTGCTTTTTTGCGTATACCTGCCGTTTTTATAATTATTGCCGCTGTCCCAGCCCGAATCAAGCATTACCCAACGGTTTTCCTCGCCGTACCAAAACGCCGTCCACTCGTGATGACGGCTGATTGTAAGCAAAACGTCGTATTCGCTCAGACTGAGCGCGCTTCCTATGACCGTTACCGCCTTTATACCCGCCGATTCAAGCATTGCCGCGGTTAGGTTTGCGTAACCCGCGCAGGTGGTTCTGCGAACGTCGAGGACGCGGTTAATCGCGATTGTGTCAAGACTTACGTCGTTTTCGCGGGCGTCGTTGTCATAGTAGATATTATCGGCGACCCAACCCGTAATGGCGCGTGCCTTGTCGTATTCGCCGTCAAGACCCGCCGTCACTTCGTCGGTAAGCGTTTTTACGCGGAAAAGGGTTTCCTCGGCGTCCCGCGCGGCGCCGTCCTCGTTTACAAGGTACAGCGACGAAATAAAAGCCCCCATGTCGGTATGATTTTCAACTATATCCTCATTTTTTTCCGGCAGCCCGTTATCCCCGAAAAACCAACCTTGATTATATTCGACGCGGTAATTGTACACGTCGCCCGATTCCATGACGAGGCGTATGTAGGCGTATGTTTGGGAAACAATCGGCGCGCCTTCAAAAACGGCGGTGTACGTACCGTCGGGAAACGGCTTAAATTCAAGGGAACTGCTTTTAAGGTTGGTGATGATTTCAAACGCCGAAACGCGGTCGTTGCCGTAAAAGCCCCTCGCGGTGATTTTATTCCCGTCCGCGGTGAAAATCGAGCGGCGCGTCGGGTCGCCGGTCGTGGTAAGCGTGTTATGGCGGGAAAGGTCGCTTTGATACGCCGCGTTCGCGCGGGTCTGCGGGAGAAAGGCGATAAGCGCCGTTAAGACGGCGCAGGCAAACGCGACTGATAAGGCGATTATCAACGATATCAGAGAGTTTTCGGGGAAATCAGCCGGGTTTTTCATAACGCAAGTCCTTTCACGGGTAATATAAACATCGGGGCGACAGGACTTGAACCTGCGGCATCATGCTCCCAAAGCATGCACTCTACCAAACTGAGCTACGCCCCGTACTTCGGGGTACGGGTTTTAAGAATTTAAATCATTGCGAACAGCTTTTCGGTCAGTTCATCCGCCTTGTCGTATTCGCAAATAAGTATGTTGTTTGAAATTTCTTCCACAATCTTGCTTATATCACCGTCGCCCGCCTCCGTCCTCAGCACGGAAACCGCCGCGTCAACCGCCTCCATATCAAGAATACGCAACGCGTCCTTCAATTTTACGGCCGTTTCCGTGATAAAATCCGCGTTTATTGTGTCCGACTGCTTTTTTTCCTTTAACGCGGAGGAAATCGCCAACCGTATGCTTTCAAATAAAAGGTTCAGCTCGTCTATAAACTTTTCCGTGTTTTTGGAAACAAAACTTTTGTCGTTATTTTTCGCGGCGGTTTCAAGTGAGCGCGCCATGTTTGAAACATTCGACGCCCCTATGCTCGCCGACGCGCTTTTCAGCGCGTGTACGTGCGTCGCGTAAAGCGGAAAGTTGTTCGTTTCGACGCAGTATCTCAATGTTTTGATTTTTTCCAGCCCGTCTTCTCGGAAAATACCGAGCGTTTTCAGATAATTCTTGGCGCTTCCGCCCGTCATGTAAACCCCCGCCTCCACGTCTATTCCCTCTATTCTGAACGCGGGAGAGTCGCCCGCGCCCGCGGGCGCGTCGCTTTCCTCGAAGGTTTCGCGCTTTTCTTTCGGCAACCAGGTTTCAAGAACGCCGTCAAGTTTATTTATGTCAATGGGTTTGGCGAGAAAATCCTGGAATCCGTTTTCAAGGAACATCTCCCTCATTCCCGAAACGGCGTTCGCGGTAAGCGCGATAACGGGCAGGTTTTTATAATAATCCTCCGTATATTCCCCGCCGTCGCCGTTCAACGCCCTGATTTTTATGGTTGCTTCAATACCGTCCATTTCGGGCATCATGTGGTCCATAAACACAATGTCGTATTGATTGATTTTTACCATTTCTATCGCTTCTTTGCCGCTTTTGCAAAGGTCAATCTGCATTTTGTAGGGCAACAGAAGCCCCTCCGCCACCACCAAGTTTGTGTTGATGTCGTCCACTATGAGAATTTTTGCCGTCGGCGCGATAAAACGCGCGCTGTGGCGCTTATGGCGATATTCGTTGCTTTTCGCGCGATTGTTAAGAATATCGGCTATGTCGGCGGCGTGCGCGGGCATAAACAGTGTTTTGACATTCTCCGTTTCGATTGAGTTTTCGCCGTATTCGGATATAAGCGCGATTTTGATGTCGCGTTCCAGCTTTTTGATAATTTTTCCGGTGCCGTCAAGCAAAAATGACGAAACAAAGAAGAAGTCGTAATCGTTTTCCTCCATTTCCGCAAGGAAACGCGATTGGTTGTTCACTAATTTATACTTAACGCCGAGATTTTCCATGGCCGCCGAAATAGACTGCGCGAAAACGTCTCGCGTTTCATAAATCAGAACCGACTTTTCCTTGTCCTCAACCAGAGCGAAGCGCTTAAACCCGCCGCCGTTTTCATATTTTTGGGGAACCGTGATTTTAAAGACGCTGCCTTCCCCGTAGACGCTCGAAACAGAAACGTCGCCGCCCATGGCGCGGCAGAAGCTGCGCGTTATCGCCAACCCCAAGCCCGTACCCTCCACGCTTCTGTTCTTTATCATGTCAATCTGAACAAAGTCGCCGAATAAATTGTGTATGTCCTCTTCTTTAATCCCTATTCCGCTGTCCGCGACCTCAAAAATCAGCAAAACCGTATCGTCGTCAATAAACTCGCGGTCTATCGACAGTTTAATGAACCCTCTGTCGCAGTATTTGCAGGCGTTTGAAAGCAGATTAAGCAACATCTGCTTGACCCGAACCTCATCCCCCGTAAGCGTGTCCGGGATGTCGCTGTTTACGTTGACGGAAAATAAAATCGGTTTGTCAAGCACCCTTGTGCGGATAATCTCAATGACGTCGTTTATTAACGAGGAAAGGGCGTATTTAATCGGAATTATTTCCATTTTACCCGATTCTATCTTGGAAAAATCGAGAATATCGTTGATAATCGCCATTAGGTTGGCGCTCGCGTGCTTTATGCCGAGGACGTGTTCGCGCGCGTCTTTGGAAATATCGTCGCGTAAAATCAACTCGGACATTCCTATTATCGCGTTCATGGGGGTACGGATTTCATGGCTCATTTTGGCGAGGAAATTGGATTTTGCCCTGCTGGAGCGTTCCGCCGTGTCAATCGCCTGATTAAGCTCGGTGGTGTTGTGCATTGTCAGCATTATGCCGATTGTTTCGCCGCCGTCGTTTTTAAGCGGGATAACGAATATCTCAAAAACGTATGTTTTCCCGCCCAATTTCATTTCATAGTTATTGTATTTTACCGTTTCGCCGCTTTCGGCGACGTTTTTCAAAGTGGCTGTCGCGCGTGTCAGCATATCCGGCGTTAAAACGGAAGCGGTGATTTCCTCAAAGGTTTTCCCCGCGAGAATGTCGGTGTTGATTCCTATTTTCCCGAGCGAATTCTTTGTGCCGATAATGTATTTGAAATTCCGGTCCATTATAAGAATGGTATCCGGCGTGTACTCGAACACCAACCGCAAAAAAATATCCACAATTGAAAAAACAGGCGGGTTTTGTTCAAATAAGAAGACAGGGGATAGAGGCATAGACGGAAAAATTTATTTTGAAACTGATGGAAAATTATGCAGTATGGTTCTGTCGGTAAA
>JAIRWE010000164.1 GCA_031253365.1 Oscillospiraceae bacterium
AATTCCCGTCGGGCGCGGCGTTCGCGTAATTCCCGTCGGGCGCGGCGTTCGCGTAATCCCCGCCGGACGCGTCGTTCGCGTAGTCCCGGACACTCGCCGCGCGCGCCGTTTTCTCGGAAAACCCGTCCGCAAACGCAGGCGCGTTCACCGCAAACCTTGCCGTTTTGCCGTCGGCGTCCGCCCTTTTCCCTTCGACATAAACTTCGGTTTTACCGCTGACATTAACCGCCGTTTCGGGTCGCTGACCGCCCTCGGTCGCCGCGCTTAACGCGGTTCCCTCGGTCCCGGATTCGCTTAGGGTTCGCCTTTTCGGAACAATCGGCGCTTCGCCTTTCGGCGAGAACACATCGGGGCTGATAAACGAGAATATGATTTCGTCCGCCTTTTCTTCGATAACCGCCTCGCTCTCCCGCGCCTTCGCGCCGACCGCGAACGCCGGAACATCCCCTTCGCTCTCCCCGCGTGAAAACGCGCTCTTATCCATCTCGCCCTGCAAACAATCGGCAAACGACGTCTCGCCCGGACCCGCCCTCGCGTCTTGTAAAACCGCCTCCGGCATTTCCGTAATCCCCGCGGCATACGACAGACTGATTGCGCTTGTCATATTCATATATCCGTAACACCTCCTTTCCTTTCAAATTTACTTAGTATTATATAGAGTTTATAATAAAAAGTCAACAGTTTGTCAACACGTTATCATCCGCTGATTTCTTTTCTGTAACCGCTGCTGCCCACAAATTCCTCTATGAAAAGCTCCTGCTCCTTTAATTCTTTATACCTGTGTTCCTCCAACTGGCGCTCTTCCAGTTTTTCAAGGGTATTGACCTCCTTCGTCGCTTCCACGACGACACTAAGCTGCTTTTCGATTTCCTTTTCCTTCAACGCAATCTGCCGTCTTTTTTCGTGCGCTTCCTGCTGTTTTACGGTGATGAACCGCTTGCGCGACGACAAATCGGCGGGCGCAATCCCTTTTATCATTATATATTCCAGCTCGTCGCTTTTCATGTCAATCAAACTCACCAGAAACGAAAGCTCGGAATTAAGGTCGCGCAGTTCCTTCCGCAAAAGCCCGAGCGAATTCTTTTCCGCTTCAAGAATCTGCTCTTTGTATCTTTTCAGCCTGTCTAAGGAAAACCGAAATTTTTTCATACACCGTTACCCAATGACGCCTTTAAGCATTCGGACGGTTTCATCCAAATCGAACGCTTCCGTTGTTTTCTGCTTCAAAAAGGCGTTGATGTCGTCTATCTTATCAATCGCCTCGTCCAATTGGCGGTTTGTTCCCTTTTTATAAGCGCCTATATTGATTAAATCATAGTTGCCGTCATAAAGCGACAGCAAATCCCTTAACCTGTTCGCCGCCTCGTTATGGTCGTCGGGGCAGATAATCGCCATAAGCCGCGACACGCTCCCCAGTATGTCAATCGCGGGATAATGGTTGCGCGCCGCGATTTTCCGGGAAAGCACTATATGACCGTCGATAATCCCCCTGACCGTATCGGAAATAGGCTCGTTGGTGTCGTCGCCTTCAACCAAGACGGCGTAAATCCCCGTGATGCTCCCCCTCTCGAAGCAGCCCGCGCGTTCCAACAACTTAGGCAACGCGGAATATATCGACGGGGTATAACCCCTCGCAATCGGCGGCTCGCCTATGGACAAACCCACTTCCCTCTGCGACATCGCGAAACGGGTCAACTGGTCCATCAGCAAAAGGACGTCCGTCCCCTGCTGCCTGACATACTCGGCAAGCGCGGTGGCGGTAAGCGGGCATTTATTCCTCATCATCGCCGGCTGGTCCGACGTGGCGACAACCACCACGGAACGCGCCATCCCTTCCTCGCCCAAATCGTTTTCGATAAACTCGCGGACTTCGCGCCCGCGCTCCCCGACCAAGGCGATTACGTTCAAATCCGCCTTAACCTTCCGCGCAATCATACCCATCAAAGTGGACTTCCCGACGCCCGAACCCGCGAATATCCCTATCCTCTGCCCTTTTCCGAGCGTCAGAATACCGTCAATCGCCTTCACGCCCATTTCAAGCGGAACGGATATTTTCGGTCGCGTAAGCGGGTTCACGGGAATCCCCGTAATAGGCACCGTTCCCGTATAATTCACTTCCTCGCCGCCGTCCAACGGTCTGCCGATAGCGTCTATAATCCTGCCGACGAGCGACGGGTCGGTCTTTACCATGAGTTTATCGCCCGTGTTATCGACTATGCTCCCCGGTCCTATCCCCTCTATGTCGGTGTAAGGCATCAGCAGAACCTTTTCGGAATTGAACCCGACCACCTCGGCGAACATATGCTCCCTCATATCCTTGCCGAAAATCCTGCAAATATCGCCGATATTACACGTAGGACCGCTCGCTTCAATGGTCATACCGATAATTTTTTCGATTTTTCCCATGTTGCGATAGGAATCAAAACCGTCAAGCTCGCGCAAAAAGCCTTTTAAATCCACGCGCTTTCTCCTTAAAGGGGTTTTCGGCAGTTACCTCCGTTTATTCGCCGGCTTCCTCGTCTTCCTCATAATCCCCGTACTCTTCCTCATAATCATACTCGTCGGGCTTGCTTCTGAACTTGCCCTTGCCGAGATTTTCTATCATCTTCAGCTGCGTGGGAATCCCCGCGTCGGCGATTTCGCCGCCGTTATCAAGAATCAACGTGCCGGCGGGCGCGTCTTTCAGGACTTCAAACTCAATATGCTGGTTAGTCCCGAAAATCCGCGCCAAATCGTCCAAATCGACGCTGACGGGTTTTTCCGTATCAAGTTTTGAAAGCGTTACCTTTATATAGGAAGAACCCCGAAAGCTCTTGGCGGCTTCTTTAAGCATCTTCGATATGACCGCCTTGTCCTTCTGTTTAAGGCTGCCGACCGTGATTTTGTTTGAAATGGCGAATATTAAATCAAAAAGCTGGTTCTCATAATTTTTGAATATCTTTTCTTTCTCCGCGGGGAGCCTCTCGACAATCGAATTAAGTTCATCAAGGGTATCGTCACATTCGCTCTTCCCCTTCTCGTACCCCTCGGAATAACCCGCTTCCCTGCCCTTCTCAAAACCCGCGGAATATCCCTCCTCCCGCGCTTTTTCGCGGATGTCGGCGCTTTCCTTCTCGGCTTTTTCCAATAAAGCGCGTCCCTCGTCCTTCGCAATCCCGACCAAGACCTTCGCCTTTTCTTCCGCCTGCGCGAGCAACCTTTCCCCTTCTTCCGTATACTCCCGTTTAATCCGTTCATATTCCGAAAGCCGTTCCAGGTTTTCCTTCTCCGCCTCGGTTAAATCCTGTTTGGCGTCGCCCTCCCCGAGAACCGCCGAACCCGCCTTCGCCGCCGAAACCAACGGATTTTGCAAGACTGTCGGCGCTAATCCCGTGACATACACAAACTCGCCGCTTTTTAACACCGCGCCCAAAAGAACCCCCCCTAAATCTCGGCTTCGGCGCCGCGAATTACCCTTACGCGATAATCTCGTCGCCGCCGCCCTTGGAAATGGTAAGCACGCCCTCGTCCTCAAGCCGCCTTATAATCGCGACAATCCTCTGCTGCGACTCTTCCACGTCCTTCATTCTTACATTCCGCAGATATTCCACGTCCGTCTGTGTCGTTTCCTTCATACGGGTTGACATATTCGCGTAGATGATTTCCGCCACTTCCCCGCTTGAACCCTTGATGGCGACGGCCAAATCCTTCGGGTCGACTTCTTTCAGGAACGCCTGAATGGACATGGGGTCGAGAATGGTAATATCCTCGAAAACAAACATCTTCTGGCGGATTTCCTCGGCGAGTTTCGGGTCGCGCAACGCCAGCTCGTCGAAGATAAATTTTTCCGTGGCGCGGTCTACGTTGTTCAGCACGTCGGCTATATAATTCACGCCGCCGACTTCCATGCTGTCCATTGAAACGATACTGGCGAATTTCCGCTCCAGCGTTTCCTCGATTGACTTTACCACATCGGGCGAAGCCGCGTCCATTCTCGCTATCCGCTCGACGACCTCTATCCGCACATCCTTGGGAAGCTCCGACAAAATAGCGGAAGCCTGGTCGCTCCTCGAATAAGACAGTATAAGCGCGATTGTCTGCGGGTGTTCGTTTTGGACAATGGCAAGGAGATTCTTGTAATCCGCCTTGCGAACAAAACTGAACGCCTTGGTTTTCAGCTGCTTTGTTATCTTATCGAACAGCACGTTCGCCTGTTGCGAACCGAACGCCTTTTCGAGAACTTCTCTGGCATACTCCACGCCGCCTTCGGAAATAACCTTTTGCGTAAGGCAAAGCTCATAAAAATCGTTAAGCACGCCTTCCACGATTTCCGCCGACCAATAATCCATCTTGGCGACTTCAAGGGT
>JAIRWE010000013.1 GCA_031253365.1 Oscillospiraceae bacterium
AACGGTGTCGCGGCGGTTGAAATAAACGCCGCCGTAGGGGTTCTTCCGTGAAAAATCGCTGTACAGCAGGGAATTCGCCCTGTCAAGGGAAACAGTCGATATGCCCTCGTTTTTCAGCGACTTTGCCAGTTTGTCGAAAACGCCGGGGAAATAGTAGGGGGAAAGCACCGTCCACGAATCCGCCAGCTGGTCGGGCGTTCCGAAAGCGTATTCGTATTTCCTCTGCGAGGCGTAGGCTTTCGTCACCTGCTTCGACGAGTTAAGCAGATAGGAGTAGCCGTTACCCGACTTGTAAAACTCCATGAAGTTAAAGCTCGGATACAGCGCGAACCCGTTTTGCGAAACATACCCCGCAAGCTCCTTATACTTGCCTTTGCCGCCCAATTTCGAGGAATACTGCACGGTGGGGGATATTTCGCGTTTGATTCCCGCCGTGTTGAAATCCTTGAAGGTCACGACAAGGGAGTCAACCCCGCCGCTCACAAGCCCCTCGATGATTTTTTTCGCTTGGAGGTAGGTCGTTCCGTCGGTTTGCAAATCCACGGGGAACCCGCCGAGAGAATGTGTTTTGACGGTGCCGCCGTTCAGCGTGAGGTAATAAGGCGAGGAATTCGCCGTCGCTTTGCTCTTTAAGCCCTTGTACTCTTCCAGATAATCGCGGTAGGCGTTCGCTATGTCGACGTAGTCTATATCCTCGCCCGTAAGCGGATAGTACCTTATCGCCAAATCGCCCGTCTTTATCTCTCCCGCCTCATAGATTGAAAGCTCGTTGTTCCTCGTCCCTATATAGTACGAGTCCGTGGTGCGGGTTCTGAAATCAAACCACGCCGCGTTGTAGGAAGTCGCGCTCTGACGCGAAACATTGGCTTTGATAACGGCGTTCTCGTCGCCCTTTTCCGCAATGGCGAGAAGCGCGTTGTCGCGCGCCGCGCCGGTACTCGTGTTTTTCCTGATTATTCCGTACATCGGGAAATACACCTGCTCGTTCACGGGGGGGGCGAATTTTTGCGAAACGGTGTAATCCCTTCCGTATACCTGCCCCGTATAGGGGGCGGCGTTCACTTTCCGGTTGTCGAACTCTATTACCGCGCCGCAACCGTCGGGAACGACGATGCAGCCTTCCTCGCCTTCCGCCGCCGCGCCGAAACTGCTCAACACCGAAAGCGTAAGCATAACGCTCGCGTCGTCTTCCCCTCTTCCCGCCGTAATCTTGTTTTCCTTTATTTTATCTTGGGGAATTTCGACCAACAAACTTTTGCCGTCAAGCGTGACCTCCATTTCAACGGAAGTGTACTTCGCCTCGAAGGTGAAATTGAATTTTACGCCGCCGTCGTTTTTCGCGCTTTTTTCTATTCTCGTGTTGTTTTTGGCGACGCCCCTTACCTCGTAATTTGAGCTGTGTTCTTTTGAGCGGATTGTCATCGTGGTGTATGAGGACGGGTTCCCCGCCTCAAAAGTCAGCGCGGACATCATGTTCTTCCTCTGTTCGCCCTTCGCGACGGTGTCCGCCATCGCGTTGACGGGCGACGACCACCAGACAAAGCCGTTCTCTTTGACATAGACGGCGAACATCGTTTCGTTCTCGGTGTACTCGACCGTGTTTTCCACTTCTTCCGTCAGCGCCTGATACTTCCCGGTTTCCTCGTCTTGAACCATTATCGGCTTGCCGTCCTCGTCAAGGATGGGAACGGTTTCGCGAACGGTTTTCACGTAGTCGGAGCTTTCAATGACATAAAGTTTGTAATAGTCGTTTTCCGCGTACACCTCGGCGGCGTTCAGAACGTCGCTGCCCGAGCGCGTGTGTACCCGTTCGTTTTCGTCGACGACAAAATCGCCCTCGTCGCCCTCTTCGCCTTCGCCTTCGGAAGCCTCTTCCCCGGGTTCGTCCCATTCCTCCGACCAAACAGGCTGCCCGAACGACACAACCATCGCCGCAAGCAGGAACGCCGCCGCAAGTTTGTTTTTCATTTTAATCATAACGCACCCCTAACTGATTCTGTACAGAATTTCCGTATAAATCGTGTAAAAGAACACAAAGACCTGTTGGAACAGCACGACAAGCAGCACGGCGAGGAACACCATGACCACCATCGCCGCCAGCGTGAAGAACATCGCGATAAGGGTTTTCGGTATGGAATACTGGTGCACGGCTTTCATTCCCGAAACCATGAGGATGAAGGACCACGCCACCCCCACCACCGAAATGAACGATAAAAAGCCCTCTTCGGTTCGCAAAAGCACATTGCTCGCCGCCGTGTTAATCACCACCGAAGCCAGATACGGAACCAAGGCGTAAGCGCTTACGCAACATATATTACGCATGGTCCCCTCGCCGTTAAAAAGCGTACACAGCGACCAGTTCGCGACCACCCACGTGAAAAACAGCACGATTGTGGACGAGATATAAGGCACGACAAAAAAATATTTCGTTTGCGAGGTGTTGAATATGAACCCCGTCATCAGGCTTTGCGCCACCGACACAAGGAAGAAAATCAGCACGATTACGAGCGCGACTTTCATGTTATAGCCTTTTTTCCACCTTAAATCCTCGTATCCCTCGATGGGATGCCGGGTCACGTAGAACGGCCATTTCCAGGCGGGTAAATTGAGGTCGTATACCATGGCGGATTGTTCCTTTCCGATATTGGGTCTTTCTACTTCGCGGCGGTCGCCAAAGCCTTTTTCTTTTTGCGGCGTTTAAGCAATTTGCTCAACACGGTGAGAACCACGATTACGGCGAAAATCGCCACCAGGAAATTGTTGAAGTTCCTCCGTATGAAGTCTATCCGAAAGTCCTTGAAAGCGCGGTTATACCCCCCGCGTGAGTGCATATAGAAATAATCCAGCGATTCTTTGAATTCGCCCAGACTGAGCAGTGCGTTCCCCATGCCGATGTACGCCATGTAGTAATTGGCGTCGCGGCGCAGGATTTCCTCCCATGGCCCCCTTGACTCGGCGTAAAGACCGCGGTTGAACAACCCCATCGCCTCGTTCACGAGGATGCCGAATTCCGTGAGTTTATAGACCGTTACCGAGTTTTTCACGCCGTCAAGGACATACACCTTGTCGTTATAGGTTTCAACGGCGTTCGGGGTTTTGAACAGCCCCTTCTGCTCCCCTATCCCGCCGAAGATGAACATCAGCTCGCCTTCATAGCTGTACTGGAATATCTTGCCGGAGGTGGCGTCCATGAGGAAAATATCCCCTTTTCCGTCGACCGCGACGTCCACAATCGAGGACTTGTAGCTTTTCCCGTGGACGTAGGGGGAGTTAAAATCGCCCCATATCATGTCGTCGTACCCCTGCTTCGCGAAGACGTTGCGTCCGGCGGGGTCAAGTTTTTTCAGCACGTCCAAATCCGCGCTCTTGGCTTCCGTAACGGTATAGATAAAATTGTCCTTGTCAATGGTAAAATTGGAAAATTCGACCGGGACGGGCCGCGTGCGCCGCTCCATTTGTTCGCGCGTTAAAATGAATTTGAGGAAATAGTTGAGCATCGCGTTGAAGGTTTTTTCAACCCGGTTCGCGCCGTAATAACCGTTAAACAAACCGTCTTCCGAAAACATGACGGCGCCGCGCGTTATGGATTTTATACATATATAAACATTGCCCGCGTTGTCCACAATCACCTTTTTGGGGTTGAAGGTGACGCCGCTGTCGTAAAGGTCGGAAGAGGGTCGCGTGTATTCCATCCACACGTCGCCGTTTTCGTAGCACGCCAAAACGCGCGCGTTATCGTGGTCGGCTATATAGATGACCGTTTCGCCGTTCCCGTCCTCCGTCACGAACACGCCCTGCGGTCTGTTCAAAGATGTGCGTTCGCCGATTTTTTCGCTGTCCAAACGAAAGTCCTCGCCGTATCTGAACGCCTTCATTTCGCGGACGTTCTGAAAATCCGAATCGCAGATAACCAAGCGGCTGTTCCCCGTGTCGGCGATGTAAATCTCACCCGTTTTATCGTAAATGAAAAGGTCGGACGGATTGCGCAGCCCCCCGTCGATTTTCAAGTCCGCGCCCGTCGTCACGCGGTCCACGATGTAACCGTTCTGCACCGGATAGGTTTCCGCCCACCAGTCGTAATCGTAAGCGACATACGGTTCGTCGGCAAAAACGGCCGCCGCGACAAACGACGCCGCGAACGCCGACGCCGCGAACGCCGCCGCGACGGTTCTCGCTTTTTTCCCTGTCATACGTTTACACCCCCGTCAGTCTTTCAAGCCGCTTTGCGCCATTGTTTCGATTACGTTGCTTTGGCAAAACACGAATAATACCATAGGCGGCACCATGATGAAAACCGACGCCGCCGCCGCTATACCCATACGCTGCAACCCCGAAAGTTTTATCTGTTCCATAACGGTCGGAATGGGTTTCAGCGCCTCGTTGTATATAAAGGAATACCCCGTCATCTGCCACGCGCCGTTAAACGCGAAAATAATCAGCGTTATCCAGGCGGGCTTCACGTTGGGCATTACGACTTGCCAGCAAATTCGCAAATGCCCCGCCCCGTCAAGCTGCGCCGCCTCAATCATGGAATCGTGGATTTGCCCCATAAACTGCCTCATAAAGAACAGCGACAAAGGCGTCGCGATAAAGGGCAGGGTAATCGCGAAATATGTGTTAATCATCCCGAGCTTCGCCATTACGAGATACACCATTACGAACGTTACGGTCGATTGGAAAAGCAGGGATATTTCAATGATTTTATTGAGGATTTTTATTCCCGGCGCCCTTACCTTCGCCAGCACGTAAGCCGCCGACGACGAAAACAGAATCTGCGACACGGTTATTACGACGGTGATGAATACCGAGTTAAACAGATAACGGGAAAAAGGCACCCACATATTCCCCGCCACCTGAAACAGTTCGGTGTAGTTTTGGGTCGTGGGGCGAATGGGATAAAGCCTCGGCGGGAAAAGGAAAAACTCCTCCCTCGGTTTAAGCGACTGCACCACGGACAGGTATATGGGGAAAAGCATAAACAACCCCACTATCGCCAAAAACAGGAAAATCGTTATGTCGCCGCCGAGCGAACCGCTGTATTTTTTCCGTTTTTTGATTTTAAATTTAGCCATAGGCAACCTCCCTACCCGTCAAGGTATTTCCCGAGCAATTTCTTAATCCCCCAGTTCGCGAGCAGCATCGACAGGAACAGCACAAAGCAAATCGCGGAGGCGTAACCCATTTCAAACCGCAGGAACCCGTAGTCGAAGGCGTGGTTCATAATGGAGTGGGCGCGATAGTCCGTCGTGGGGAACGCCGTCAGGAACCGCGAAACGTCGCCCGCCGCGAAGGACGTCGTTATCTGGATTACCGCCGCGAACAAAAGCTGCGGACCCATGGCGGGTATGGTTATCAGCATAAGCTCCTGCGCGCGGTTCCGCACGCCTTCAATCGCCCCCGCCTCATAACGCTCCCCGGGAATCCCCTGAAGCCCCGCGCGAATCGCCAAGAACCCCGTTCCGAGCGAAATCCAAAGCTGTACGATTATAACCACGCCCATGATATAGTTCCCGTCGGTGAGCCACTGCTTCGAGCCGTTGATAATTCCGAGGTCAATCAGGTACGAGTTTGCGATGCCGTAGGTGTCGCCGGAAAAAATCAGCTGCCAAGTCGTGTAAAGGTTCCCCGCCAGCGTGGGCGCGTAGAAAACAAACGTGAAAACCGTCTTTAACTGCCCCGGGAGCTGGTTAATGAACCAGGCGAGCAAAAAGCACATCATATAGCTCAAAGGACCGGTAATCACCGCGAAAACAAGCGTGTTCTGGATGGAGATAAGGAAAACCTCGTCCTCCATAAGCAGGGTATAAAAGTTGTTGAAACCCACCCATTCCGGAAACGTCACCATGTTGAAATTGGTAAATCCCATAGGCAGAGCCATTATGACGGGAACGGCGGTCATCACCAAAAAGAGGATAAAGTACGGCGCAATCATGGCGTAAGCGCTCCTGTGCCGTTTCATTTCCCCGAGGGTGTATCTGAACCTGCTGTCTTCGACGCGCGTTTCGGGTCTTAACGGGCTTTTGTGTTCGTCGGTAACTTTTTTCTCGGCGTTTGCCAAAATCTTTCCCCCCCTTACTTCTTCATCCAGCTCGCGATTTCGGCGTTCTTGCGGGTGATTTCAGCGTTAATGTCGCGGTTGTAGCTGTTTATCGCGTAACGCGGCAGCCAGTTGTCGTTTACGACCGCCCTGAACGCGTTCT
>JAIRWE010000128.1 GCA_031253365.1 Oscillospiraceae bacterium
GTCATAATCGCGATAAGGCAGCTCGCGCCCGCCCCGACGACCGCGCCCAGCGTGCCGAACAACGCCGGTTTCACGCCGAGGCGGGGGGAAGTTTTTTTCGCGGCGGGGGCGGCTTTCAGTCGCGCGATTGCGGATTTGTCCGCGGGCAGCGGGGCGCGCCCGTCTTTCGCCAAGGCGTTCGTTATGACGTCGGCGGCTTCAAGCAGCAGCGGCAGGTTCCCTTGCGAGAGCGGATACGCGGAGAGCTTGACGGATACCGCCGTTTCTTTGAAATCAAGGCGGTTGACCGCGTTTTTCGGCACCGTCTCATATAACGCGCCGAAGTCGCGGCTTGAGCCCGTTTCGGCGAAAACGGCGAGGATAAATTCCCCGGCTCGCTTGTCGTCCGCGATTACCGTGCCGTAGCCGTTGATTTCCCCGGTAAGCGCGAGTTCGTCCGCGTCGTACCGAAGCCCCCGCTCGCCGTCCAATTTTGACAGTTCGGAATAAATCACCATGAGTGAATATTATCACAAATAACGGCGGTTTGTCAAGGTTTTCGGAGGTTGCCTTATGGTTATAACGTCAAGGCAAAATCCGCTCGTAAGGCTGTTCCGCGACGGCGGCGGCGGCGACGCCTTCGCGGTCGAGGGCGCGAAGCTGATTTCGCAGGCGCTCGACGCGGGGTTCAAGCCGCTTAACGCCTTGTTCACCGCGAAGGCGGCGGAAAGGTGGGGCGTTCTCGCGGGGAGGCTGGATTTTTCGGTAATAAGCGAGGATTTGAGCGGGTATGTTTCCGATACCAAGACGCCGCAAGGCGCGTTCGCGCTGTTCGCGAGGAAAAACGACGCTTTCGACTTCACCGGCGCGCGCCGGCTGGTTTTGCTTGACGGGGTCCGCGACCCCGGGAACGCGGGCGCGGTCGCGCGGTCGTGCGAGGCCTTCGGGTTCGACGGGGTAATCTTTTCCGCCGACAGCGCGGACGTTTATAACGGCAAGCTCATACGTTCGTCGGCGGGAAGCGTTTTCAGGCTGCCCAATTACAGGGGGGATTTGCCCGAAATAATCCCGTCGATAAAAAAAGCGGGGTTTCGCGTTTATGCGGCGACGGCGAGCGGCGACGGGGCGGACGAGGTCGGCGGGAGCGCTTTCGCGGAGAAAAGCGCGGTGGTCATAGGGAGCGAGGGGCAGGGCGTTTCGGAAAAGGTCGCCGCTTTGTCCGACCGGAAGATATATATTCCCGTCAAGGGCGTCGAGTCGCTTAACGCGGCGGTGGCGGCGGGAATCATCTGTTATGTATGCGGGCGGAGGTAGGCTTGTCAAAGTTAGTGATAGTGGAATCGCCCGCGAAGGCGAAAACAATCGGTAAATATCTCGGCAAGGGGTTCAGCGTGGTGGCGTCCGTCGGGCATATCCGCGATTTGCCCAAGTCCAAGTTCGGCGTGGACGTGGAGCATGATTTCGCGCCGCTTTACGAGAACAAAAAGGAGAAAGCCGCCTTAATCAAGGAGCTTAAAAGCAAGGCGAAGGCGTCCGACGGCGTTTATCTCGCGACCGACCCCGACCGCGAGGGGGAAGCCATATCGTGGCATCTGGCGAATATACTTAACCTTAATACCGACAACCCCATCCGCGTCACCTTTTCGGAGATTACCCAAAGCGGGGTAAACGCGGGTATGAGCCGCCCGCGCGGTTTGGATATGGATTTGGTGAACGCCCAGCAGGCGCGGAGGATTCTTGACAGGATAGTGGGCTACAAGCTGTCGCCGTTCCTGTGGAAAAAGGTTCGCAGGGGGCTGTCGGCGGGGCGGGTGCAGTCCGTCGCCGTTCGTTTGGTCGTGGAGCGCGAAAGGGAGATAGAAGCCTTCACGCCGCGCGAGTATTGGAGCGTGGACGCGAAGCTGCTTTCCGAAAACGGCAAAAAGCCGTTCGACGCGAAGCTGTTCAAGGCGGGCGGAGAGAAAGCCGAACCCGCCCGCAAGGACGACGCCGACAAGATTTTGTCCGATTTGGAGGGCGCGGAATTTATCGTTGACGGCGTGAAGAAATCCACGCGCAAAAGGCAACCCGCGCCGCCGTTCACCACATCGAGCCTGCAACAGGAAGCGTCGGGGAAACTTTCGTTCGACGCGAAACGCACCATGCGGGTGGCGCAGGAGCTTTACGAGGGCGTGGACGTCGAGGGCTTCGGGACGGTGGGTTTAATCACCTATATGCGAACCGACAGCCTGCGGGTTTCACACGAGGCGGCGGCGGCGGCGGCGGATTTAATCGGGCGGCTTTACGGGCGGGAATATCTCCCGAGTAAGCCGAGGGTCTATAAAGCCAAAAACTCGCAGGACGCGCACGAAGCCATACGCCCCTCCATGATTGAGATTACGCCCGAAGCGGCGAAGTCCTCGCTTTCTTCCGAGCGGTACAGGCTGTATAAGCTTATATGGGAGCGGTTCATGGCGAGCCAGATGTCCGCCGCCGCGATTAACGCCGTTTCCGTCGATATAAAGGCGGGCGGGTGCGTTTTCAGGGCGAGCGGGCATACGGTGGCTTTCGACGGGTTTACGCGGCTGTATGTCGCCGCGGGCGCGGACGGTTCCGAGGACGGCGGGGAAACCGCCCTCCCCCCGCTTACCGTCGGCGAGAAGCTGAAAGTCGAGGAGCTTTCGGGTAACCAACATTTTACCCAGCCGCCCGCGCGTTACACCGAGGCGAGCCTCATAAAGGCGTTGGAGGAAAACGGCATAGGCAGACCGTCTACCTACGCGCCGATTATCTCCACCATTCTGAGCCGCCAATATGTCGAAAAGCAGCAAAAACAGCTTAAACCCACGATTCTCGGCGGCGTAATCACCGAGCTGCTTAAAGAGCATTTCGATGAAATAGTCGATACGAAGTTCACCGCGCAGATGGAGACCGACCTTGACAAAATCGAGGAGGGGAACGCCGAGTGGGTGAGCGTTCTGCGGGCGTTTTACGGCAATTTCGAGAAAACGCTTTCAAAAGCCGAAACGCGAATGGAGGGCAAGCGCGTCAAGGTCCCGGACGAGCCGACGGACATTCCCTGCGAGCTTTGCGGCAGGAATATGGTTATAAAAGTCGGTCCTTACGGGAAATTCCTCGGTTGCCCGGGTTTCCCCGAGTGCAAGGGGACGAAGAAGATTACGCGGGACGCGGAGGGCAACTGCCCCGTCTGCGGGAAAAAGATGCTGGTGAGGAAGTCGAAGAAGGGCAAGCCGTTCTTCGGGTGCGAGGATTATGAAAACTGCAAGTTTATGACCTGGGACACGCCCGTCGCGCTACCTTGCCCGAAGTGCGGGGCGACGATGTTCCGTAAGGCGGGGAAGGGCGGCGCGGTTTATTGCGCGAAAGAGGGTTGCGAGGGGGGAAAAGAGCATGGCTAAGAACGCCTATTTTCAGCTGAGTATCAGAAGCGACGGAGTTTATATCGTTTTGCACCCGCCCGCGGACGGCGGGGCTAAGCTGCTCCTTTCCGAAATAAAGGATTATCTGGCGAGGCTCGGCATCGGCGACGCGACCGGCAACGCGCTGGGCGACGCGCTGGATTTTCAGGTCGCCAAGCAGGAGATAAAGGTCAGCTCCAGAACCGTTCCGCCCGTGGGCGAGGACGTTTTCGTGTCTGTGTCCGACGACAAGATGCAAGCCCACGCGAGGTGCTACGCGGCTTCCGACGAGGGGAGGCGGATGTCCAGGGACGACTTTCTGAAAAAGCTGTCGCAGGCGGGCGTCAGATACGGCGTTAAGGACGACGTTATCGACGAGTGGCTGCGGGACAGGCGGTACTGCACCACCCTGACGGTCGCGCAGGGCGTTCCCGCGGAGAAGAGCAGGGACGCGAGCATCGAGTATCTGTTCAACAGGAGCAAGGAATTTAAGCCGACGATGGACGAAAAGGGCATCATCGACTTCCACCATCTGAACCTTATCGTCCACGTGTCGGAGGGGGACGTTCTGGCGGTTCTGACGCCGGCTTACGACGGCGCGCCGGGAACCGACGTGTGCGGCGAGGTAATCCCTTCGGCGGAACCCGTCAGGCTGAAATTCGACGCCGTTCAGAACGCAGAAATATCCGAGGACGGCTGCCGCCTCATCTCGAAGGTGAACGGGCACGTCGAGACGCTCAACGATAAAATTATTCTGAACAATCTGTATGTAATCAAAGGCGACGTGGGTTCCGGCACGGGCGACGTCGAGTATAACGGTTCCGTCAAGGTGACGGGGGACGTGCGCGAAGGGTTCTTCATAAAGGCGTCCGGGGACGTGTACGTGGACGGGGTCGTGGAAGCCGCGAAC
>JAIRWE010000014.1 GCA_031253365.1 Oscillospiraceae bacterium
CGAACACAACAAGCGGGAACATTAAAAATAACATCCCCGCGAACGCGGCCGCTTTTAACAGGAACAGTCCGGATTTCAAGGCAACCTCCGAAAACCTTTTTCAGACGATTATTTAACGGTCAGTATTTTTGACAGCCCCGCGAGGTTCAGTACGTTTTTAACCAAATTACCGGCGTTGCGTAATTCCAAGGTTCCGCCTTTGGACGCGGCGAGGGATACCCCGCTTTGCAAAACCTTTATCCCTTCCTCGTCGATTGAAAACACATCCGAAAAATCCAACGCGAGGTTTTTCTTGATTTTCAGCGCCCTGAACATTTCGTTCATCAGCTGCTGGCTCGAAGTCGAGTCAACACGCCCCGAAACGAACAGAATAACCGAATTTTTTTCTTTACTTTCCGTAATTTGCATACGCGACAACTCCTTCAAACCTGTTTCTTACGCCATTATATCATAATCACTCCGATAATGCAAATAATTTGAGAATTTTCACGGTAAAATATTGATTTTCGCTTTTGTTCATGGTATAATTGCACGCAGGCGGTTCGGGCGGTTCGGGCAAAATTCACCGGAGGGGGTTTTTTTGGGTTGCCGTTATGTTCACACAAATTAACAGCGTCGGTCTGTTCGGAATGAACGCCTTCCCCGTGAAAGTGGAAATCAACTCGGTGAAGGGTATCCCCTCGTTTGACATAGTAGGGCTTGCCGACACTTCCGTCCAGGAAAGCAAACAGCGCATAATCAGCGCGATGAAAAATTCCGGCATAGAAACGAAAAGTCAAACTTTGGTGATAAACCTTACGCCCGCTTCCGTGAAAAAAGCGGGTTCTTCGTATGATTTGGCAATTCTGACGGCGGTTTTGGCGGTTCAGGGGGAAGCCCTGACGGACGTCGGCAAGTCGGCGTTTTTCGGGGAGGTGTCGTTGGGCGGCGGCGTGAACGCCGTTCTGGGCGCCCTTACAATGGCTATCGAAGCGGGGAAAAACGGCATCGAAAAGGTTTTCCTTCCGTATGAAAACGCGGCGGAAGCGAGCGTCGTTTCGGGGGTTTCGGTTTACGGCGTGAGGAACGTTTCGGAATTATACGCCCATCTTCGCGGGGAAAAGCTGATTGCCCCGCAGCCGCCCTACACCCCGAGCGCCGCCGCTTATGAAAATTTACCCGACTTTTCCGACGTGAAGGGGCAGGAGAACGTCAAACAGGCTTTGACAATCGCGGCGGCGGGTTTTCATAACATGATAATGATAGGGCCGCCGGGAACGGGAAAATCCATGCTGGCGAAGCGGCTGCCCTCGGTGCTTCCCGTCATGACGTTCGGCGAAAGCATAGAAACCACGCAGATTCACTCAATCGCGGGGATTCTCGACAAGAACGCCCCGCTTGTGGTGAACCGACCCTTCCGCCCCGTAAGCCACACCGCTTCGGCGGCGGGTCTGGTGGGGGGGAGCGGCGTCCCCCGTCCGGGCGAAATTTCACTGGCGCATAACGGCGTGCTGTTTTTGGACGAGCTGCCCGAATTTGACCGCCGAACGCTCGAAACGCTCCGCCAACCCGTTGAAAACCGCGAGATTGTCATTTCCCGCGCGACGGGTTCGGCTCGTTACCCCTGCAATTTCATGCTCATCGCCGCCATGAACCCCTGCCCGTGCGGAAATTTCGGGCACCCCGCAAAACAGTGCGTTTGCTCCAAGCTGGCGGTTACGCGGTATTTGAGCAAAATCAGCCAGCCGGTCTTAGACAGAATCGACATTCAAATCGAGGTAACCCCCGTCAGCTATAACGAGATTTCCAACGACGAAAAGGGGTTATCCTCCGCCGATATACGCGAAAAGGTGGAAAAAGCGCGGCTAATCCAGGAAACGCGGTTCAAGGGGACAAATATCCGCTCCAACTCGGAGATACCGTCCGCCTTGCTCGGCGAAGTCTGCGTTATGGACGAAGCGGCGCGGGAAATGATAAAGAACGTGTTCGACAAGCTCGGTATGTCGGCGCGCGCTTACGACCGCGTCCTTAAAGTGGCGCGAACGGCGGCGGACTTGGACAAAAACGAGTTTATAAACAAGAAGCACGTTTCAATGGCAATCAGTTACAGGAGCTTGGACAGGAAATACTGGAGCCGTTCATAGACTTCGCGTTGTGTTGACAAAATCGGCAAAACGTGGTAGAATTTTACGCGGGGCAGCCGCCGAAAACCGCAACGGAGGAATTTTGATGTTTCAGGCATATCGGACTCCCGTCGACGCGGGCGCTTTCGCCGAACGGCGAAACGCGATTGTCGACGCGTTGAATAAAATGGTCGAAATCATCACCGCCTACAACGAGGACGCTTTCGAGAAGGTTATGACCGAAGCGTTGTCCCCCGTCGCCGAAGCCGCCCGCCTTGACCGCGTCGCCGTTTATCGGAGCGTCGGCAGCTCGCCGGGGCTCGGGCAGGCTTACGCTTGGTACAAGGGGGAACCGTCCGGGCAAAACGGGGAAGCCGCCGTGCTACCCGACCACCCTTCCGTGAACCGTTGGGTGGAAACCCTGAAAAAAGGCGAATACATAAACGGGAACGCCGGCGACATGAACGGGGAGGACGCGGATTTTTGCGCGCTGTTCGGCATTAAGGCAATCCTTTTTGTTCCTGTTTTTACGTTCGGTAAGTTCTGGGGCGTCGTCACCATGGAGGACCACACCGATTGCAGATATTTCGACGAGGGCTGCCTCGACCTTATGCACTCCGTGGCGCGGCTTTGCGCCAACGCTTTCATACGGGCGGAAACCGAACACAAAGTCACCGAGGTCAACCAGTATAATCTCGCCATACTGAACGCCTCGCCCATAGGCATTACCATTATCAACAGCAATCTGGAATTTGTCGACTGCAACAGCGAAATCCTCAATCTGTTCTGCACGACGAAACAGCATTATCTTGAAAATTTTTACGATTTTTCCCCCGAATACCAGCCGGACGGCTCCAAATCAAAGGAAAAAGCCGTGGAAATCATCAAAATGGCGTTTAATAACGAAATCGTCGTCCGCGAATGGACGCACGTAGATTCCCACGGGAAAATAATCCCCTTCGAGGTCACCCTTGCGCGCGTTTTGTACAATAACGAATACATCATACTCGGGTATCAGTATGACGTCACAAACGTCCGAAGAATGACGGACGACATAAAAAAACAAAGCGAAATGCTCGCCGCGCGCCTTGAACAGCAGGAGGTTTTGGCGGATATTTCAAGGGGCTTAATCGCCTCCGGAGACACGGAGCTGCTTATCGACGACGCGCTGGCAAAATTGGGGAAATACCACGGCGTGACGAGGGTTCTCATCATAGGCGTCAACTACGCCGATAAGTCTCTCCGCGTCGCTTACCAATGGTACTCGAACGGCGTGCCGCCGCTCAACCTGATAAAATTCGGCACGTTTGAAATGGTTACGTACAGCTTCCCGGAAAAGCTGGGCAATGACTTTTTCGTTCGCCCCCTTTGTTTCGCGGATATTACCGCCGTCCCGAAAGAATACGGCTCTTTGCTGGACTCCGACATTCGCGCGCTTGTCGGCGCGCCGATTTACGTCGAAGGCAGGCTGTGGGGGGTTTTAAGCGTCGAAAACCGTTCCGCGCGCGACTGGACGCAAAGCCAGGTCGATTTTATCTCGATAACGGCAAGCACCATGGCGGGCGCGATTATGCGCGATATTTATAACAAGAAGCTGTCGGAAGCCCTCGAAAAGGCGACCGTCGCAAGCAAGGCGAAGGGCGAATTCCTTTCCAACATGAGCCACGAAATGCGCACGCCGTTAAACGCGATAATAGGGATGACGGCAATCGGCAAGGAATCCGCGGACGTGGAAAGGAAAAATTACGCGCTCAAAAAGGTGGAGGACGCCTCGACGCATTTGCTCGGCGTTATAAACGACGTTCTCGATATGTCCAAAATCGAGGCGGATATGCTGAAATTGTCGCCCATCGAATTCAGCTTTGAAAGGATGCTCCAAAAGGTAATAACGGTTATAAATTTCCGCGTGGACGAAAAATCGCAGAAGCTGAAAGTCAACATAGACAAAAACGTGCCGAAATTCCTCGTAGGCGACGACCAGCGTTTGGCGCAGGTTATCACCAATTTGCTGTCGAACGCGGTAAAGTTCACCCCCGAAAACGGGGAAATCAGCCTCGACGCGTCTTTGGAGGGCGAAGAGGACGGCGTTTGCGTAATCCGCACGCGGGTGACGGACACGGGAATAGGCATTTCGCCCGAGCAGCAGGAAAGGCTGTTCGTCGCGTTTGAACAGGCGGAAAACAGAACCAGCCGCAACTTCGGCGGAACGGGGCTGGGGCTGGCGATTTCAAAACGGATTACGGAGCTTATGGGCGGGAAAATACACGTGGAATCCGAATTGGGCAAAGGCGCGAAATTTGTGTTCACGGTAAAAATGGCGCGCGGCGAAAAAAATCTGCAATCGCTGTTGGGTCCCGGCGTAAACAGGGAAACTCTGCGCGTCCTCGCGGCTGACGACGAAGAGGCGGTGTGCGGTTACTTAAAAGACGTTTTCGACCTTGTCGGGGTGAAGTGCGACGTCGCTTCCGACGGGATTGAGGCTTACGACATGATAGACGCCAACGGCGACTATGACATATATTTCGTGGACTGGCGAATGCCCGGGATGGACGGTATGGAGCTTACCAAAAGAATCAAAAAACGCGAAGGGGGCGCCCGTTCCGTCGTCACCATGATTTCCTCGGCGGACTGGGCGTTGATTAAAGACGAGGCGGTCAGCGCGGGCGTGGACAAATATTTGCTTAAACCGCTGCTTTCCTCGACGGTGATAGACTGCGTGAACGAGTGCCTCGGTATGGACCCCGAACACAAAGTCGAGGTGTTCAAAAAAAATGTCGGCGGCACTTTCGCCGGAAAAAGCATACTGCTCGTCGAAGACATTGATATTAACCGCGAAATCGTGCTTTCCCTCCTGGAAAATACCGGGCTGGAAATAGACTGCGCGGAAAACGGCGCGCAAGCCATCGATTTACTGGAAAAGAACCCCGAAAAGTACGACATGGTGTTCATGGACGTGCAAATGCCGAAAGTGGACGGTCTTGAGGCGACGCGACGCATACGCGGCGATTTGGGGCGGCGCGAACTGCCGATAGTGGCGATGACGGCGAATGTTTTCAAACATGATATTGACGAGTGTTATGCGGCGGGGATGAACGACTATTTGAGCAAGCCGCTTGATATAGACGACATTTTTAACAAACTGCGCAAATATTTAATTTTTAAGGAGTTTTGAAAATGACAAACGACGAAAAAATTCTCGCGCTTCGGGGGGTTGACGAATTGGACGTGGACGCGGGGCTGAAGGTGCTGTCGGGGCTGACGGGCCCTTACCTGAAAGTTTTGCGTATCGCGGTTAAAACCGAAAAGAAAGACAAGGGCGTTCTTGAAGGGCTGCTCGCGGAAAACAAATACGACGATTTCAGGGTGATTGTTCACGGCTATAAAAGCGCTCTCGCCAATATCGGGGCGCTGAAACTCTCGGCGACCGCCAAGGAGCTTGAAGCAAGCTCGTCGAAGGGGGAACGCGCCGAAATCGAAGCCGTCCTTCCGGGATTTTTAAGCCGTTTCAGCGCGTTCGCCGAAAAACTTTCGGAAATATTGGGCGAAGAATGACGGGTAAAGGAAAAAACGTAAAATGTTAATTGATTTTCATGTCCACGCCTTCACGGACGAAATCGCCGAAAAAGCAATCAGCACCCTTATTTCCAACGCGCAAATCCCCTGTTACACGAACGGCACGGTAGGGGATACCCGCCGCCTTTTCAACGAATGGGGGGTAGATTACGGCGTGCTTTTGCCGATTGCGACAAAACCCGCGCAGCAGCTTAGGATAAACAACTGGGCGGCGGAACAGGCGGCGGGCGGTATCATACCGTTCGGAACGGTTCACCCCGACGCCCCCGACGTCGGCGAGGAGCTGCGCCGGATAAAATCGCTGGGGCTTAAAGGCATCAAGCTCCATCCCGATTATCAGGGCTTTTTTCTGTTCGAGGAGAAGATGAAGCCGATTTATAAAGCCTGCGAAGAATTGGGGCTTCCCATAGTGATTCACATGGGGCACGACCCCGTTTCCCCCCTGACGCGGCACGCCATGCCCTATCATTTGGTCGCGATAAACGAAGAATTCCCCGCGTTGAAAATCATCGGGGCGCATTTGGGCGGTATGTTCGCCTGGGAGGAAGTGCTGCATTACGTCTGCGGGCGGGAAAACATCTGGCTTGACACTTCTTATTTGGCGGGGGAAATCAGCGCGGAAATGATGACGTCCGTCATAAAAAAGCACGGCGCGGAAAAAATCCTGTTCGCGTCCGACTGTCCGTGGCATACGCCGAAACAGGAAACGGAGTTCATTGAAACGCTTCCGCTTTCGCCGGAGGAAAAGGAAAAAATTTATTGGAAAAACGCGGCAAAATTATTAAAAATGCGGCACTGACGCAAGCCCCCGAAAATCTCTTCGGGCGGGGGCGCGGAAAGCGTCGAGAAAGGTTGCCATTATGATAATCAAAGAAATTTCAAACCTGCTGGACTGCACGGTGCTGTGCTGCGAGGAACATCTCGGCAGCGACGTGCATACGGCTTGCGGTTCCGACATGATGAGCGACGTCCTCGCTTATGTAAAAGACCAGGCGGTTTTGCTCACGGGGCTTTTGAACCCGCAGGTGGTTCGCACCGCCGAAATGATGGACATTATCTGCATAGTGTTCGTCCGGGGGAAAATCCCCGACCAAACCGTAATCGGGCTTGCCGAAGAAAAAGGCATCGTAATCCTCTCCACGAAAGCGCGTATGTACGAAGCCTGCGGAATACTTTACGAAAGCGGGCTGCGCGGGGGGGCGAACGTATGAGCATCGTTCAAAAATACGCAATATCCGGCGACGACTTTTCCCGCGCGGGCGAGGCAAGCTCCGCCATCAAGAACAAGTTAAAGCAAATGGGCTTCTCCCCGGAGGTGATACGCAACGTTTCAATCGCCGCCTACGAGGGGGAAATCAATGCGGTCATACACGCGAACGGCGGTGAAATCACCGTGACCGTCGAGCCAGAGGCAATTTCGATTGTCATTTCCGATACGGGCGGCGGAATCCCCGATATCGGGCTTGCCATGCAGGAAGGGTATACCACCGCTTCCGACAATATACGCGCCCTCGGTTTCGGCGCGGGTATGGGGCTTCCGAACATGAAGAAATACGCCGACGAATTCGACATACAGTCCGAAGTGGGCAAAGGCACGGTTATTACCATGAAAATATACGCGAAACGCTGATACCGACCTGCCGCGCCTTCGCCGAGAGGGGGGTTAAGGGTTGCCTGATTTTTTACATTCCGTACTGCTCGATTCGGATAAATGCAACGGCTGCATTAACTGCCTCAAACGCTGCCCCACCGAGGCGGTGCGTATAAGGCGCGGGAAATCCGTCATAAGCGACGAGCGTTGCATTGACTGCGGCGAATGTATACGCGCCTGCCCCGCCCACGCCAAAACGTCCGTCCGCGACCCACTGTCCGCCGTGGAAAATTACAGATATAAAGTCGCGCTCCCCCACCCTTCGCTTTACGCGCAGTTTAACAATCTTGAAGATAAGTCGGCGGTCTTGGGCGCGTTAATCGCCTACGGGTTCGACTATGTGTACGAAGTCGCCTCCGCCGCCGAAAAAGTTTCGGAAGCGACAAGACGCCTAATCCGCGAGGGCGAGGTAAGCCTTCCGGTAATATCCTCCGCCTGCCCTTCCGTCACAAGGCTTATCCGCGTGCGGTTCCCCAATCTCATACCGCATATTTCCCCGCTGAACGCGCCGGAAGACATCGCCGCGGAAACGGCCGTGCGGCGGACTTTGAGGAAAACCGCGCTCCGGCGCGAGGATATAGGCGTTTTTCTTATTGCGCCCTGCCCCGCGAAAACGACGTCCGTCCGCGCGCCCATCGGTCTCGAAAAATCCGAAATCGACGGCGTAATCGCGATAAGCGACATTTTCCCGAAGCTGCCGTCCCTTATGAAAAACGTCGACGCGGAAACGCTGTTTATGAAAACGCAGCCCTCGGACGACGCGGGAAGGATAGGCGTGAGCTGGGGGGGGACGGGCGGCGAGGCGGGGGGCGTTTTAAGCGACCGCTGCCTTTCGGCGGACGGGATAGAAAACGTCATAAAGGTGCTGTCGCATTTGGAAGACGAGCGTTTTCAAAACCTCGAATTTATAGAACTGAGCGCCTGCCCGGGCGGTTGTCTGGGCGGCGTTCTCACGATTGAGAACCCTTACATCGCGCGGGTAAAGCTCAACGCCTTACGGAAATATCTGCCCGTTTCGGGGGCGCGTTTGGACGGTTCGGAAAAAAAGAGCCTTTTTTGGCAGGGCGAAATCAAATACATTTCCGCTTACAGCCTTTCCGAGGATATAGGCGAATCCACACGCTTAATGGGCGAGCTTGAAGAAACCCTCGCGAAACTCCCGGGGCTTGACTGCGGCTGTTGCGGCGCGCCCACCTGCCGCGCCTTCGCCGAAGACGTGATACGCGGCTTCAAAGGCGGCTGTATCCACCCGCAACGCGCCCGCGCTTGAACCGTGAAAATAATTCACGTGTGGAAACTCTCGGGCGGTCCTAAGTAGGATTTTAACGGGGGTTCGCCTTTTTTGAAAATCAAAATCCTCTCGATTACCGTTCCCGCTTCAAGCGCGCCGATTATGAGCGTTTGAACGCCCGCCTCAAACGCGAATTCGGCGCGGGTTTTGCGCACGTTGTCCAAAACGCCCTGGCACCATTCCCCGCAGGAAAGGCTTCCCGCCTTAAAATCGGGGGGAACGGCGGTTACGACCCGTCCGTTCAGCGTGAAGCGCAAAGGGCTGTCGCTTCGCGCGGGGTTGGTCGGAACCATCCACACCTCGACGGTATAGTCCCCCGCTTCCTCAATCAAAAACCGATAAGTCAGTTCGGGCTTGTCGTCGGTTTCGGAAAAGTCGGCGGTCGTCGGAAACACCTTCATCCCGTAATTGTCCAGCTCGACGAAACCCGCGCCCGCGCCGTCTTTTTTTTCGCAAAAGCCGTAATATTCCATGACCGTCACGCCGTTGTTCCGCAGAAACGTCATCGGCGGCAGGTTTGCCGTGTTTGTTGCTTTCGCCTTAACCTCGACCGCCACGACGGTTTCCCCGTCTTTGACCAGCAAACGCGCGGTCTGCGTGTTTTCCGTCAGCTTCCCCCTGTCGCATTTTAAGATTATTTCTTCTTGAAATTCCACCGTGCCTTTCTTTGACGTTATTTCAAGCCAATCACATTCGCCGCTCGTTTCAATCGTGTAATCAAGGCTGCCCGCGCCGTCGTTGGCGATTTCAAGAACGACCTCATAATTGCCTTCGTAAATAAAATCGTGAACCTTTATTTCCATGGGCGCGCCGTAAGCCTTGCGGAAAATTTCCTCCCTGTCCGCGCGTGAAACCACCATTCTCGGTTTATGGAACGGTTCGACAAGAATACGCGGCGGATATTTGCACCCGTCCTCGTTCCAATCGGTGAACCCGATGTGCTGTTCAAGCTCCATACCTTTCCACTTGCCGTCTTTGAACGCCGCGAACTCCTCCGCCAAGGCGCGGTCTCTTTCTATGCACCTTGTGACAAGCTCGGCGTATTTATTCGCGATTTTCTTGCCTTGACGGGCGTAATGCGCGTTTTTCCCCGCGTACAGATGCATACGAAGCAGATTTACGCTCGCCTTCGCCGGAAAATAAATCATACTGTAATAAGCGTCCTTTTCGTCCCCCGAAAGCGCGGAAAAGACCGCCTCGTTGTTCTCCTCGACCATGTTCGCGCATATAAGCATGGTATCCGCGTCGTTATAATGGCAAGGGTGGTAAACGTCGGCGTTCAGCGCCTCCGGGCGGCGCAGCGAGTTAATCCCCGTATAGCCTTGCAGAACCGCCGACATCTTCGCGCGGATTTCCGAGGAAACAGACGGGAATGTATTCTTGAAGAAAAGCTCGCTCCAAACCTCGATACTCCCCGTGTTGAGCGGGGTTTTTGTCCCCCACTTCTCAAAGTCGTAAGCCAATTCCATGAAATAGCACAGCGGCACCTCGTTGAATTTCAAATCGCCGACGTTGACAATCCATATATCCCTTACCCCGTAATCATACGCCATGCTCATTTGCTCCCATGTCCGTTTCAGCGACGTTGACGGAAGCCATTCATACGAAATCGGCCCGCCGTGGTAATCGAAATGGTAATACATTCCGAAGCCGTCGGCGCGAAGGCGCGTTTCCTCGGTCGGAAGCGTCCGCATAAACCCGAAGTTGTCTTCGCACAGCATACATATTACGCCGTCAAGCCCGTCCCAGTCCTTTAACCCTTCGGTTTCGGGGCTGCCGTAAAAATACTCCTCGACTTCCTTGTACAGCGCCAGCATTAAGGGGTTCCCGTCCGCGTGCTTTTTAATCAGCGCGCGTTGATTGGTGATAATATCTTTCAGTAAATCGATGTTGTCTTTCAGCGACGAATTGTCCCCCAACATGGAAGAATCGCGCTCCCCGCGCATACCGACCGTGATGATTTTTTCGTGCTTCCCGCTTCTTTTCAGCCCGTCCTCCCAGTATTTCAGCAAACCGCCCTTGTTCGTGTAATAATTCCACTCGTTCCCGTAGACGGAATCTTCGCCCCTTACCAAATCCCATTCCTCGCTTGCCCTAAGGCAGGGTTCATGGTGGGAATTCCCCGTAACCACGCCGTAAATGTCGGCTAACTCCTCGCTTAAACCGCCGGGTCCGTCCAGAGGGAACGAGCTTGTCCACATCGCGGGCCAGAGATAATTGCCTTTAAGCCGCAGCAAAAGCTCGAAAACGTGTTCGTACATATCGGCGGTAAAACCCCCGAACCGCGAAAACGTCCAGTTCCCGAAACAGGGCCATTCGTCGTTTATGAAAAAGCCGCGGTATTTTACGCTCGGTTCTTTTGAAACCGTTTCTATGTCGGGCTTTATCTCGATTTCGCGCTTGACGGGCTTTACGTCGCCCCAGTAATGTAGGGGCGAAACCCCGATGTATTCCGACAAAGCGAACATTCCGTAAATCGTGCCGCGCTTGTCGCTTCCGCAGACAAGCAGCCCGCCGTCGATAATCTTGATTTGATAAACCTCGCGCTTGCCCCGAAGCGCGGACGGGTCGAACTTCCCGTCCGCGACCAACCTGTCCGCGAAACCGCTTTTCCCGAGCGTCGCGAAAACAATGTCGTTCCCGCCGCCCGAAACGCTTTCGCCGACGACGGGGCGCGTTCCGGTTACTTTTTCAAAATCCGCCGCGATTTTCGCCGCCGTTCTTTTGACGCCCTCGAAAGCCACGGCTTCGACGGTGAAACGGCAGAGTACCGCGTCCATAAAACT
>JAIRWE010000141.1 GCA_031253365.1 Oscillospiraceae bacterium
CCTTGTCTGACGAAAAATCCACACAAAAATCCACTACAATTTAGTTTCGCAAGAGGTCTATTATTCTCAAAATCCCCTTTTCGCCTCCCCCGCCCGTCGGCAGGCGGGCGAAAAAGGGGATTCCGAAAGTCGCCTGAGAAAGCCCGTTAATGTCAGTCGGCGAAGGCGGTGTTCTTCGCCTTCCCCCCTTAACCGCTCTTGACGGACAGGAAGTCCACCCTGTCGTAGCCGTAATTGCCGAACACCACCTTATCGGCTTTCAGGAACCGGCTGTTTGTGATAACGTCGTCGTAGGTCGTCACCTTATTCTTTACCACGTTTTCGTTGTAGACATAAACATCCTCCGGGTAATCGGGGACGACGTAACTGCCGTCAAACCATTGTATGGGGATGTCAACGTAGTGGTAATTCGTATCCGCCGCTATGCTGTCCACCTTCAGCTTAAAGCTGATATAATTTTCATAGTACCAAGAGGTGGAGGCGTCGCGCTTGTTCTTTTTATAGACCGGCGTCGCGCTGACGGATAACTTATACGTGCTGCCGTAAGATTCAACCGTAATCTTGCTGTCTTTTTTCGGGACCTTGATGCCGCCGACGCTGACGGTGCCCTTAACGCTCGTGTATTCACGCCAGTCCGCAGAAAAATCGGTGTTCACGACAAAGTCGATGCGTTTCAAGTTGTCTCTGTAACCGTAGACATACATAATCGACTTTAACGTCTGGCCCGGCAGCAAAAGGGTGCTGTAGCCGTAAAAGTGACCGGCATCGCCGTCAATGCGCTTGCCGCTCCCGTCGTAGCCCCTCATCTCGAAATTCGGAACCGACAGCGCTTTGTCGGACGTGTTCTTGATATAAACGTAGCCCTCATAGTCGCCCTTTTTGTATTCGATTTTCTCGAACCGGATTTTCGCTTGGTCGTATTCGTCGGACGACTCGACGGTCGCGGTCGTCTTGGGGAATTTGATTCCGCCTTTCGACACGGTACCCTTGAGCGTTTTCGTCGGGGCGCTTTGCTGCGGGGTCTGCGTCGCCGGCTTTATGTCCGCGGTGCCGAACTTAAAGGATTTTGTCCCCGCGGGGAGTGTGGTTCCTAAGCCGTACTCCTCCTTTGCGCCTTTCGCGATTGCTTGATACAGCGAGAGGCTCTGACTGTATTCGTCAACCTTGATTTCCTTCTTGTCACCGTCGTAGTATTTAATCGGCACCTTGGTGTTATAGTCCACCGTGGCGGTATGGTTGTTCTTTACGGCGGCGTTAAGAGTGGGTTCGCCGTCGCGCCTGTATTTAAACAGCGAGATGTCTGAAATCGACAGTTTCCCCGCTTTTTGCGCCTTTTTCGGGACTTGAACGCCGAACTGCGTCGTGTAGTCGGTGCCGTTTTTCTTCACCGTGATTTTGACGTCCTTCTTCACGCCGCTTGACGCCACCACCGAAACGGTCGCGCTGCCGGTCTTCACCGCCGTTACGTTGAAGTATCCGCTGCTGCCGGCGGAATAAAGCTCGATTACGTCGGGGTTGCTGTTAAACACGTTAATCATGTCGGTGTGCTTCGCCGGGGTGAGGTCGAATGTGACCTGAACCTTATCGCCGACCAGCATATTCTTGCTTGACGACGACGTCGCCACCTTCGTCACCGGGGTTTTGCTGGTGATTACGAAAGCCTGAAGGGTTGTCGATGATTTCGTCGTGGAACTCGAGCTTTGATAGAAGCTCGCCGTGATACGCACGTTATCGGACTTTTTGCCTTTTACCGTGCCTTTCGAAACCGAAGCGACGCTCGTCTTGCCGCTCTTAAAGCTCACGGAGCCGGAATAGGGGATTTTGACGGATTTCCCCACGTTCACGTAAACGTTGTACGTGTTCACCCTGCCCGCCGTCGCCGCGCTCACCGCCGTAACGGGGATAAGCGCCAGCGCCGTAACCGCCGCCAAAGCGCCCGAAAGCAACCTTTTGAATTTCATAGCCATGATACCTCCAAAATAGATATTTCGTCAAGTATAGCATATATTTTTCAAAAATTCAACCGTAAAAATAAACAAAAAATCGTCTTGACACATCGGCGGCGTTGTATTATAATACAAGTGGCAAAGGACGGGGGGGAGCGACACGAAAATTTTCGGCGAAGGCGGTTTCGGCGAAACCGTAAACAAAGCCGCCGCGACCGCGGTTTCGGTCGCGGCGTCCGCGTTGCTCGCGTTTTTGGGCGCGACCGCGCTGGGTTCGACCTCGGTTATGTCAAACGCCGGCGAAAGCGTCGGCTTCGTCGCGGACAACGTCCCCCTTAACGCGCTCGCGCTTGTTTTTTCGTTCGCCGTTTTTTTCGCGGTAATCCGCTTCGCGCGCCTTAACGTTTCGCTCAGGACGATAAAATGGGCGCTGTTCGCTTTTACGGCGGTTTCGGGCTTTATATGGGTGGCGGGCGCGGGCGCGGTTCCCTCCGCGGACTCGGGCTATGTGCTGAACGCGGCGCGCATGATGAGCGAAAACGATTACGCGGCGATGGGCGAGGCGACGACCTACGCGGGCAGCTACCTTGATTATTTCGGCTGTTTCCCGTATCAGTTCGGCATCGTGTTCTTCTATGAGGCGTTGCTCAGGCTTGTTCCTTTTTCGGCTTTGGCGCCCGCGCCGTTCATTCAGCTCCTCAACGTCCTGTTTTTGGCGGGGGCTTATTTTTTCATCGTCGATATTGCGCGGCGGCTTTCGGGCGGCGAAAGAGCCGCGAAGATAACGGCGGGCTTGCTGCTTTTGTGTCCCCAGCCGCTGATTTTCTGCACCTTCACCTACGGCACGGTTCCGGGGCTGTTTTTCGGCGTTTTGGCGATTTGGGCGGGGCTTAAATTTTTCGACGGCGGGAAAATCCGCCACGCCGCGCTTTCCGCCGCGTTTTCCGCGCTCGCCGCCACGGTAAAGCAAAACTACCTCATTTTCACCGTCGCGCTTTGCATAGCGGCGGCTTTCGGGATGATTGCGCAAAAAAACGCCGCGAAAGCCGTAATTTGCGGCGTTTACGCGCTCGTTTCGCTCGCGCTCGCGTTCGCGCTCGTCAAAGCCGTGATTTTCAGCTATGAGCTGCGCTCGGGGGAAACGTTCGGGGAGGGCGTTCCCATGTCGGCGTGGCTGGCTATGGGGCTGGGGGCGAAGCGCGATTCCGATATGGCGCCGGGCTGGTTCAACTACGCGAACATAGAAATATACGTTCAGGCGGAGAGGAACGGCGCGCGGGCGGCAAAGCTCGCGCGGGAGGAAATAAAGGCACGCGCGGACTATTTCATCGCAAACCCCGGGGAGGGGAGCGAGTTCTTCCGTAAAAAAATCGCAAGCCAATGGAACGAAACCTCGTACCAAAGTATATGGAACAACCAGGTGAGGAGCGCCGCCTCCGACAGGCGCGGCGTCGCCGCGTGGGTATGCGGGGCGGGCGCGGGCGCGACGAAGGCGTATATGGATTTCGCCGCGCAGTTCGTTTTCGCGGCGGCGGCGGCGGGCGCGGCGAATTTCGCGCTTCGCGGGGGGGAAGGCGGCGTCGCGCGGGCGGCGCTTTTCGTAATCGTGACGGGCGGGTTCCTGTATCATCTTTTGTTCGAGGGTAAGTCCCAGTACATCCTACCGTATTTCATACTGCTGATTCCGGTCGCCGGAGGGGGAATCGACGCGCTTTACGGGAAACTTTTCCCGGGGAAGGAGCGGGCATGACGCTTTATTTCGTGGTTCCGTGCTATAACGAGGAACAGGCTCTCCCCGCCGCCGCGAAGGCGCTCGGAGAAAAAGTGGACGCTCTCGTTTCAAGCGGGAGGATTTCCGCGGACAGCAAAATTTTGTTCGTTGACGACGGTTCAAACGACAAGACGTGGGAAATTATTTCCGGGCTGCACCGCGACGGCGGCGTGTTCCAGGGCGTTAAGCTGTCGCGGAACCGGGGGCATCAGAACGCGCTTTTGGCGGGGTTGACGGTCGCCGCGAAATACTGCGACGCCGCCGTTTCGATAGACGCCGATTTGCAGGACGACCTTGACGCCGCCGACAAAATGCTCGACGAGTTCGGAAACGGGTGCGACGTGGTTTACGGCGTTCGCTCGTCGCGCAAAAAGGACGGCTTCTTCAAGAGAAACACCGCCCAAGGGTTTTATAAGTTCATGCGTAAAATGGGCGTGGAAATAGTCTATAACCACGCCGACTACCGCTTGATGAGCCGCCGCGCCTTGGAAGCGCTCGAAGGCTTCGGCGAGGTGAATTTGTTTTTGCGGGGAATTGTGCCGATGATAGGCTTCAAGAGCGGTACCGTTTATTATGAGCGCGGGGAGCGAACCGCCGGCGAGTCGAAATACCCGCTCAAAAAGATGCTCGCCTTCGCCTTCGAGGGCGTTACGTCGCTTTCAATCAAGCCAATCAGAATGATTGCCGCGCTCGGGGCGTTGATTTTCCTCGTAAGCATCATCGCGCTGGCTTATTCGCTGACGCGGCATTTCACGGGGCATACCGAAATCGGCTGGACGTCCATCGTCGTTTCGATTTGGGCCATCGGCGGGATTCAGCTGTTCTCAATCGGGGTCGTGGGCGAGTATATAGGGAAAATCTATCTTGAAACGAAGCGGCGGCCGAGGTTCATCATAGAGCGGTATTTGCGGTAACGCCGCGATTATTTGTACATAATCTTGTCCATGTTCAGCTTGTCGTTCACCCCGAGATAAAACCCCAGACAGCAGCTTGGAACCGTTAATCCGTAAAACGCGCCGAACACAAACGGCGCGAACGCCGGAAGCGCGCCGCCTTCCCCCGCCATGACAAGCGACAGCGGGTAAACCGCGCCGTCGATAATGCGGTAGACGCCGATTTCCATAACGCCCGTCAGCAACAAAACGACGGGGAGCAACATGACCGCCCACAGGAAAAGCCCGATGAACAGCCAACGGCGACGGGGGAGCGATTCGACGCGCTTATTTTGAAGCAGCGCGCGTTCCCTCACGCCGTCTTTGTACGCGGGTGTGAACACAAGCGAAAGGTAGATAATCGCCGCGAAA
>JAIRWE010000132.1 GCA_031253365.1 Oscillospiraceae bacterium
CCATGACCTACGGGATATGGAAGCCCGTAATACTGCTTCCGAAAAACACCGATTGGCGGGACGAACCACGGTTACGATATGTTCTCGCCCACGAAATCACGCACATTCGGCGGTTTGACATTCTCTTGAAATGGCTGCTCGCCGCCGCCGTATGCGTCCATTGGTTCAACCCTTTGGTGTGGGTTATGTACATTCTGGCGAACAGAGATATCGAGTTATCGTGCGACGAGGCGGTGGTGCGGACGTTCGGGGAAACCGCGAAGTCCGCTTACGCGCTGACACTTATAGGGTTAGAGGAAAGGAAAAGCGGTTTCTCCCCCCTATGCAACAATTTCGCGAAAAACGCGATTGAAGAAAGGATTGAATCCATTATGAAAATCAAGAAAAAAACTTTTGCGGGCATGGCGGCGGCGGGCGTTTTGACGCTGTCGTTGGCGCTCGGTATGCTGGCGACGTCGGCGTACAACGACGCCCCTTCCGGCGGGGAAGCCGCGAAACCGGACGAAACGATTTCCGCCGGTTGCGACGGGGCGTGCTTGGTTTCCGGCACGGAATGTAAGCCGGACTTAGACACCGTGGACGCGTGGAGCAAAGAGGACATGGTCCTTTACAGCCGCGCCGAGTGGTGCCGCTTGAATCGGGTCGCCGCCGATTACGGTTTTCCGGAACTTGACCTGAGCGACGAGGACAAGGTTCGCTTGGCAAGGGGGGAGATTGACTTCCCCGAAGATTATCTCGCCGCGTTGAAGGCGTCGCCCGGTTATTCGGCTTTAACGCCCGAAAACGCGCAGGGAGGATTTGTGGATTATGACGTTTACGACGCCGACGGCAAATACGTGGAATCGGGTTCCGTTCTGTTTACCGCGAGGGAAGGCGAAGGGGGGACAAGGTTGATTCCGTCGCTTCCGGTAACCATCCCCGCAGGCTCTTCGTATGTGTTCAGACCGTCCATGACCGTCGCCAAAGGCTGGCATACCGCGTCGGGTTATTGGTTCTGTTTCTCTTATGAGTTGAGCGCGCCGAGGACTGTCGCGGCGGAGCTACGCAACACCACCGGCGGTCTGCCCGGAACGGCCGTCTCCACTTACCCCTCGCAAACACGGATAAAAAACGCTTTGGGTTACGAGGTCGCGTCAACGGGCGACTACGCGTTCACCCTGTTTAACAACGGGGGTTCTTCCGCCACCGTAACCATGGTTGAATTTTGGATGACGAACAATTACGCGCAGGCGAGCGCGTGGTGGGCGGCGCGCCGCTCTTAAAGAAAACCCGAAATGTTTCGGAGTGGTTTAACCATAAGCGCGGGGAGCGAGCCCCCGCGCTTTTCGCTGTTAATTGTACATATATAACGCCCGTGCTTTTTATACATATATAACAAACTTTCAAAAAAATCGTAAAATCTTGTAATTTTTCGACCTTCTCAAGCGTTAATATAATCAGAACCTGTATTCAGCAGGGGTAAAAAATCTTAAAAAAGGAGGATTTTCAAAATGAAAACCGAAAAATTAGCCGGCATAGCGTTGGCGGCGGCGTTAATCGCCGCAATGACGGGCTGCGCGAACGGCGGCGCGGCAACCCCCGCACAATCGGGCGCGCCCGCCGAAACTTACTCGCAGTCGGAAGGCGGCGGCGACAAACCCCGCGAGAAAATCAACGGCGAGGATTATGTCCTGTCGTTGGAGGAAAACCCTGTTTGCGGCGAGGTGGAAATCAGCGAACTCAACCCTTGGTCCGGTATCAGATACACCTCTTACGAGGACTTGATGAGCGACTTCGGAAGCGGCTATCATACTTCGTTATTAAATTTTGTGAAGTTTGAGATAACAGGGGTTTACACCCCGGAAGAAGCCGTAAAAATTACAGACAACGAGAACTTCTCTTCCAAACACAGGGCGACGCTGTATTCGGCAAAAATAGTGTACGATTATTTAAACCGGAAGGAATTGGATATTGAAATAGTTTTATCAAAAGCGGGCAACGAAGATAATCAGACAGAAGGTTCCCCGAATTATATGGTGGGCGAACGCTATATATCGAATCTTAGGTATTTTAAAGATTCTTTAAATTCGGGTCTTGCTCAGTGCGGGACAGATTCATATCTCACTTTTGCCGTCTATGAAATCAATGATATTGAATTGGCTTATTACCTTTATCATGTTGATTTGTTATTGGATGATTGCGTGATGAACCTTTCGAGCGACAAATACGTCAATCTTGATTTGAAGCTTACGGACGGGGAGGAATACGTTATCACGTCCGCAAAAAACAACCCCGTAAGATACGTGCAAAAATCAACCGTCGAGGATTTGACCGATTTTATCCGCGAGGACTGGACCGAACGCGGATTCAGGTTTTACGAGTTTAATTTGGAGAAAGCGGGGAAACATGAAAAGCTCAATTAGAACCTGTATTCAGTTTTTTTCAATATATTCAAGATATTCAGCCGCTTTCATTACTTTTGGGCGTTCTATATCCAGATTTAAGAAATGCTTATCCCCGCTGACAATAATATCGACATCCTCAATTATAGCGGCGTTCAGTATCGGCATATCTTTGGGGTCCGCGATTAGTTTTTGCGGCGAAGCCGGAACCGAAACCAGTTCATATGCGAGTTCCGCAAGGAAAACGTCAATATCAGGCAAGCGGCTCCCGAATTTATCCTTTGCAATCCTGTGAAGCTCTGAGATATTATCGGTACACAAAACTAAATTGTGATTATTTGCGGCATAATATAATGCCATCGCCGGTTTTGAACCGGGATAGAATAAAGCTGAAATCAGAATGTTTGTATCAGCAAGAATTTTCAATATTAAGCATCCTTCCCATAACGCGCTTCATCTACCCAAGACTGTATTTCTTCTTCGCTTGGTAAGCCAAGCTCATCAGCTACGCCGCAAAACGCCGACTGCGCTTTATCAATGGCGGTAGCCGAAGCGTTGTCGATAATAATTTCGCCGTTTTCGCGCTGCAAAAACAGAATTCTATCCCCGTCTTTTAATCCCAAAAAATTACGGATATTCGAGGGAATCGTTACTTGACCTTGTGATGATATTTTAGCGATGTTCATATAATCAACCCTCTTTCTTGCTTGTGGAAACATAATAGCTTACTCTTATGAACTCATACACGCCCTACCATGTGCGCGCTTCAAACCCCTTCGGCAGAGCGGCTATCGTTGAAGAGTCGCCGGATTGCACGATGACAAAAAGCCCGTTGTTTTGGGCGTAGAGCAATACATTCTCGGGAACGACACCTCCGGCGACAGCTCCAATGATTTTACGAGTAAAGTAAGCTCTTTTCCGGCTTCAAGCGCCTGTTCCGCTGTCATCGTATTCATAAATTGTTCCTTCCGTAAGCGCGGAATAAACCATCTGTGCTTCTTCGCCGTCGCGGCACAGTGCTATAAAACCTTAAACATAGGCACACAGCCCTCGTTAAAATCGCTTCTGAATACCGCAAAGGTATTATCAATCTTTGTAAACCCGTTATCCGCATAAAGATTCATCACATAATCAACGGGAACCGAATACAGCAACGCGACCTTTGCGCCAACATATTCGGTCGCGCAATACGTTATTGTTTCAATGATGCTGTTCAGCAAAACGGACGCGATACCTAAGCCTTGATAACGCTTGTCTAACGCAAACATTTTTATTTCGATTGCAGGAACGCCGTTCAACCTGTCGTGTTTCCAAAACGGAAGCGCGGACGTTATCAGCGCAAAATAAGCAACGACCGCATCCGTTCCCGATTCCAACACAAAGTGAATCACCGACTTGTCGCTATGAAGGCGCAAGTAATCATTGAACACGTCATAACCGCTGTCAAAGCCGGATATATCATCGCATAATGTGTCAACGTAAAAATCTATCATGGCTGTCATTTTTTCCGGGCTTCTTGAACAATGTTTTTACGTTAAGAGCAAGGCGTTCCTTTTCTTCGTCTGTCATAGGGGGCTTGTTGTTAATCTGTTCAAGAAGTTCCTCTCCCTGCTCCTGCGTCAGCACGGGCAGTTGGTCGCACGGAACCGCAAATATTGTGTTAAGCATCTTATACCACTCCCATTCTGTAAGATTGCATAAAGGCAACCACCGAAAATCCTTTTTCTCCGCTTCTTATCTCACCACGATATTAACCAATTTGTCGGGGACGACGATTTCCTTGACTATCTCTTTTCCGTCAAGCGCGGTTCCCAGCGCGGCTTTCGCCGCGGCCGTCATCGCCGCGTCGCCGCCGCCCGCGACGACAAGCGCGCGCGCGCGCAGACGCCCGTTCACCTGAACGGCGATTTCAACTTCGCCGTCGCGGCACAGCCCCTCGTCGTATTCCGGCCACGACTGCTCGTTTAACACACAGCCCGGCGACGCCTTTTCAAACATCTCTTCGGTAATATGCGGCGCGAACGGGTTCAGCAAAATCAGAAACGTCCGCAGCTCCGCCTTGTTGATTGAACCGAGCGCGTATATTTCGTTAAGCAACGACATCAGCGCCGCGATTGCGGTGTTGAATTTAAGCGCGTGTATGTCAAGGCTGACTTTTTTGACCGCCTTATGGAACGCGCGGCGCGTTTCCTCCCTGTATTCGCCGCCGTCGATAAGAATTTCGGATAAAGCCCACACACGCTCCAAAAAGCGTTTGCAGCCTTTTATCCCCGCGCTGCTCCACAACGCCGCCTTCTCGAAATCGCCCGCGAACATCTCGTACAGGCGCAACCCGTCCGCGCCGTAGTCGCGAACCACGTCGTCGGGATTGACGACGTTGCCGCGGGATTTGGACATCTTCTGCCCGTCGGCGCCCAGTATCATTCCGTGGGAGGTGCGCTTTTTGTAGGGTTCGTCGGTGTTCACCGCGCCTATGTCATACAGGAATTTATGCCAAAAGCGCGAGTAAAGCAGATGCAGCGTCGTATGCTCCATCCCGCCGTTATACCAGTCCACGCCCATCCAGTAATCCAGCTTTTCCTTTGAGGCGAGAGCGTCGGGGTTACGCGGGTCGCAGTAACGCAGAAAATACCACGACGAACCCGCCCACTGCGGCATGGTGTCCGTTTCGCGCAGGGCGGGGGAACCGCAGACGGGACAGGTCGTGTTGATGAAACTTTCAAGATTTGCCAGAGGGGATTCCCCCGTTTCGGACGGCATATAGTTTTCGACGGGCGGGAGCGTCAGCGGCAGCGCGTCGTCGGGGAGCGCGTTCCAGCCGCCGCATTTTTCGCAGTATACCACGGGGATGGGTTCGCCCCAGTAACGCTGCCGCGAGAACACCCAGTCGCGCAGCTTGAAATTGACCTTGCTTTCGCCCGCGCCGTTTTGAACCAGCCATTCGATGATTTTCGCCTTGGCTTCGCCCACGCCCAGCCCGTTCAGAAAGCCCGAGTTCGTCATTACGGACGTTTCACAGCCCGTGAACGCCGCCTTTTCGACGTCGCCGCCCGTCACCACCTCGATAATCGGCAGGGCAAATTTTTTCGCGAATTCCCAGTCGCGCGCGTCGTGCGCCGGCACCGCCATAATCGCGCCCGTTCCGTAACCGAGCATAACGTAGTCGCTGATGAATATGGGTATTTCCGCGCCGTTCACGGGGTTGACGGCGAAAACGCCGCCCAGCCTGACGCCGGTTTTTTCCTTGGCGATTTCCGTGCGCTCAAAGTCGGACTTCTTCGCGGCTTTTTCCCGATACTCCGCCACCTCGTCAAGATTGGTCAGCCTGTTCGCCCACTTTTCCAGATAAGGGTGTTCGGGGGCTATTACCATGTAGGTCGCCCCGAACAGCGTGTCGGGGCGGGTGGTATATACCGTAAGCTCGCCGCCGCCCTCGCCGCCGGAAACGAACGACGTTTTGAACCGCACTTCGGCGCCTTCGCTTCTGCCTATCCAGTTGATTTGGGACGCCTTGACGCGCTCGGGGTAATCGACGCTTTCCAGACCGTCGAGAAGCCGCTGCGCGTACTCGGTGATTTTCAGCATCCACTGGCTTTTCACCTTGCGCGTAACCTCGCCGTGGCAACGCTCGCACTCGCCGTTCACAACCTCTTCGTTGGCGAGGACGACTTTACAGGAAACGCACCAGTTGACCGGCATTTCTTTCTTGTACGCCAACCCCTTTTCAAACAACCGCAAAAATATCCACTGCGTCCACTTATAATAAGAAGGGTCGGTGGTGTTGACCTGCCTGTCCCAGTCGAACGAAAAGCCTATCCCCTTCGCCTGCCGCGTGAAGTTCTTTATATTGTCGGCGGTCACTTTGGCGGGGTGGATTTTGTTTTTAATCGCGAAATTTTCGGTGGGTAAGCCGAACGCGTCCCAGCCGAAAGGGAACAGCACGTTATAGCCTTCCAGCCGTTTTTTCCTCGCGAGGACGTCCATGGCGGTGTAAGGGCGCGGATGCCCTATGTGCAACCCCTGCCCCGACGGATACGGAAATTCCACGAGGATAAAAAACTTTTCCTTATCGGGAGCCTCGCTCGCGCGGAAGGTTCCGTGCTTTTCCCAGTAGTCCTGCCATTTTTTCTCTATTCGGCGATAGTCGTAGTCTTTCATCGCCGCGCCTATTGTTTGTCCGCTTCGCTTACCGCCACCGCGCAGGCGACCGTCGCGCCGACCATCGGGTTGTTCCCCATGCCGATTAACCCCATCATTTCAACGTGCGCCGGAACGGACGAGCTGCCCGCGAATTGCGCGTCCCCGTGCATACGCCCCATCGAGTCGGTCATTCCGTAAGAGGCGGGACCCGCCGCCATATTGTCCGGGTGGAGCGTCCTTCCCGTGCCGCCGCCGGAAGCCACGGAAAAATATTTTTTGTTGTTCT
>JAIRWE010000062.1 GCA_031253365.1 Oscillospiraceae bacterium
TGCAAGAGCCTGACGCACATCACAATGCCCGCCAACGGACCCAGACTAGGCAAGGGTGCGTTCAGGAGTCTACCCGCCATTACGGTTTCGTACAAAGGGGCGACTTACGGCGGCAACGGCAACCCGTCGGTTGTTCTTGCGGCGGTGATAAACACCGGGTGTGAAATAATCGATTTCGGCGGGTACGACTGGCTTGTCCTTGAAAAAAAGGATGGCAAGGCTTTGATTTTAAGCTTGTGTGTGTTAGAACACATGGCATACAACGATGAACGTACAGACGTAACATGGGAAACCTGCACTTTAAGGACGTACCTTAATTTCAATTTCTACAACAGCTTCAGCGCGGACGACAAAGCGCGGGTAGTTGAAACGAAAATCAGCAACAAGGATAACCAATGGTACGGCACATCGGGCGGGAACGACACCGACGACCATATCTTCCTGTTAAGCCTTGAGGAAGTAGTGAAATACTTCGGCGACAGCGGACAGTTAAGCGACAGACCAAGCAAGAGTACGCGTTATATAGGCGACACGAGTGACACGAGTTATATAAGCGACCAATACAATGACGCCCGTATAGCCTATAGTGCAGAAGTAAGTTCGTACTCTTGGTGGCTTCGGTCGCCGAGCGGTCGTAGTAACCTCGCCGCCTACGTCGACTATCACGGCTTTGTTGTCTTCGTTGACGATTACAGCAGTGTCAGCTCCAATAATGGTGTTCGCCCCGCGATGTGGATTACGGTGTAGCGAGAAGGGGTTGGGGTTGGTTTTAGGGAAAAGGCGGTCGCTTAAACGGCGGCTGCCTTTTTTGCGCGGCGGGGGAAGTTCCGGGCGGCTTGACAAAGCGGCGCGTCGGGGGTATAATGTGTTAAAAGGCGGTTGCCTGTTATGACCGGAGGTGTGTTCACCATGCGAACCGTTTCTGTCTTTATGAAAAAGGCACGCGCTTGTTGCGCCGCCGCCACATTCCGCGCGTTCCGCGGAAAACCGACGGTTGCGCTGTTTTGACGGGCGCACGGACACTCGAGCCGCAATTAAACTGGAAGCGGACGATGTGGATTTTATGGGCGGCGAATTTCGTCATTACAAGCGGAATGAATCTCGTCATCCCTTTTTTGCCTTTTTATATTGAAACGCTGGGCGTTACCGCCACCGACGAGGTCGAAAGGTGGTCGGGCTGGATTTTTTCGGCGCAGTTTGTGACGTCCGTCATTTTTCAGCCGATTTGGGGCAGCTTCGCGGACAAGCACGGACGCAAGCCCATGCTTATCCGCGCCGCTTTGGGAATGGGGATTGTCACCGTTCTGATGGGGATAGCCGGCTCCGTTTGGCAACTGTTGATTCTGCGGCTGATAAACGGTGTTTTCTCCGGCTTTGTTTCGATGGCTATTTCGTTGCAGGCGTCCGTCACTCCGGATAAAAACGCGGGAGAGGCTTTGGGGACGATGCAAACGGGAGCCATAGCCGGGGGTTTAATAGGACCGTTGCTCGGGGGTTATTTAGCCGAGTTCATGGATTATACCCATATATTCTATCTGACGGGCGCGCTGCATTTTGCGGCTTGCGCGGTGGTCGTTTTCTTCGTCCGTGAACCCCATACCCATAAGCGGGCGGAACGCGCCCCGGGCAAAGGCGCGGCGGACTTGAAGCTGTTGCTCCCGCTTATTCCCGTTTACGTCGCCGCCACCATCACGCAAATTGGCATGATGTCCATTGAGCCGATTGTAACGATTTATGCGGAAACGATATACGCGGGCGCCGACCTGACGATGGTCGCCGGCTTCGCGGTCGCCGCCACCGGAATGGCAAACTTGGTCGGGGCGCCGGTTCTCGGCAGAATCGCCGACCGCGTGGGTCAACGGAAAATTCTATATTTTTCGCTTGCCGCCGCGTCGTGTATGTACATACCGCAGGCGTTTGCCGCAAACATATATATGCTGCTGGCGGGGCGGTTCCTGCTTGGCTTGTTTATAGGCGGTATGCTGCCTTCGCTGAATGCGCTTGTAAGGCATTTGGCGCCGAAAAAAATTCAGGCGACGGCTTTCGGTTTTAATTCCTCGGCGATATTCCTCGGTAATTTTACGGGTCCTTTGATTGGAAGCGGGGTGGCGGCGGCGTTCGGCTTCAGAAGCGTTTTCTTTGTAACCATGGCGATTCTTTTGATTAACGCCCTGATGATTTTCAAGAACAAGCATTTGGACGTTCCCGCGCGGACCGACCCGAAAGAGTAGGACGGGGTAAACATGATTAGTCCAAAAACCAACAATAAAGGCGTCGGCGGCGTCCGCGCTGACGCTGGGAACGGCGTTCGCCGTCAGACGGCGCGAAAAGCAAGCGGCGAAAAAATAACGGTAAGCAACCGCACCGAATAATCAAGCCCGCCGACTTCCTTGGGAATGTCGGCGGGCGCGTTTTAACCGTTCCGTAAGACGCTTACTTTTTCGTCTTAGCCGAAACGACCGCTGTATACTTCCCGTAAACCTTTTTCCCGTCGATAACTTTATACGCCCTCACCTTGTAATAATACGTCTTATTCGCCGTCAGTTTCGTATTCGCGTATTTCACGGTATCGCCCTTGGAAACGTCGCCGACTTTCTTGTAACTCCCCGATTTTGAGGTCGCCCTGCGAACTTCATACCCGTCCGCTCCCGAAACCTTTTTCCACGACACCGTGATTTTGGATTTGGAATTGACGGCGGCTTTCGGCGATTTGGGCGCGGCGAGTTTCCCCACCGTCCATTTCGCGTAAAGGGTTGTCGACTTCGTCACCTTGTCCTTGGTGAAATCCCATTTGGTTTTACAGCTTTTTTCCTTATACCAGCCGCCGAAGTCATACCCGGCGCGAACGGGGTTCTTGGGTTTGGAAAGGAGCTTGTTTTTCTCTACCGACTGCCCTGCGGGCGCGTCGCCCCCGCCGTTAAGGTCAAAGCTGACATGGTACAAATTCGCGAGGAAGGGAATGTTGTAGTTTTTCGCGTGCTCTTCCGCTTTGCTCCCCTTAACCCCCGTGATGACAAGTCGCTCGTTTCGACCCGAAAACGCACCACTACTGATTGTCGTAACGCCGCCAGGAATAACGACGGATGTAAGGTTTTTGCAATTGGAAAACGCCCACATACCAATAGTCGTAACACTATCCGGGATTCTAACCGACGCCAGACCCGTACAACCGGAAAATGCGTCCATATATATTTTCGCAAGTCCCGATGGTAGCGTTATTTCTTGTAAGGCAGTACAACGACTAAACGCAGAAGTACCAATTTCCGTAACGCTGTTCGGGATTTTAATTGAGGTCAGACCCGTACAACCGGAAAATGTGTCACTCTCTATTTTCGCAAGCCCCGATGGTAGCGTTATTTCTCGTAAGGCAGTACAACCCATAAACGCCCGAGTACCAATTTCCGTAACGCTGTTCGGGATTTTCACCGAGGTCAGGTTCGCGCAATTATCAAACGCATAATTACCAATCGCCGTAATCCCCTTCTCGATCGTCACTTCGGTCAAGTTTTTTGTACTCGCGAACGCATAAGCCCCTATTTTTATGTTTTTTGGCACCGTAACCGACTTCACATTCCCATTCCCGGAAAATATACCATTATTGGAAAATATCCCATTACTGCCACGAACCTCCACGACCTTATATCCGTCAATCTTGGTCGAGATTTTTACGTCTGCGGCAGTACCGTTATATTTGGTAATCGTCGCCGTCAAGTCGAAGTTCAACGTGTACTCCCAGTCGCCGGAGGTAATCGCCCCGCTCTTAGCGACCAACCCGCCGTTCGGGACGAGGACGACGCCCGCCGCCATAGCGAGCGACAAAAATACGCTTAACAGTTTCTTTTTCATGGATACGTTACCAACCTTTCGTAAAATTTTCACTCATTATAACATTTTTTCGCGGGAATTTCTATTAGTATAATACATATAAAAAGGCGTTTTTTTTTTTTTTTTTTGTATATATTGCACAAAAGGCGCGGCGGCAACCGCGACGCTTAACTCCTTGACAAATGTCACATTTTGTGATATACTGACGGCAAAAACAAAGGCTGACCGCGGGAAAGGGTGATAAAATTGAAACTGAAGAGCCTCGGGTTAAAAATATCCGCGCTGGTGACGCTGATAATCGTTACAATCGTTGTGTGCTTGTACTTAATCATGTCGGGCGGCACGGATGATTTAGTGGACAACCTCATCAAAAGGGAGGTTAAAACCGCCAGCGGCGCGCTGACAAGAGCCATTGAGGAATACGAGAAGGAATCTCTTTCCCGTGCCGCCATTCTCGCCAAAGAGCACGAGGTTGTGGAATCCGTGCTCGTCAGGGACATAAACATACTTAACGAGGATATCGAGGCGTACAGGGAAGGGTTGGACGCCGTGTCGATATGCGATTCAAGCGGAACCCTGTTAGCCGGCGACGAGGTTTTAAGCCAGACCGTGCTGACGTCCGCGCTGAAAACGGGCAACGGTACAAGTACAATCGTGAGAAAAGGCACGGACGTGATGTTCACGCAGGGGAGCTACCCGATTATCAACGGCGACGGGGCGGTTATCGGGGCGGTCGTGTGCGGGTACGATTTTACCAAAACCGAGTATGTGGACGAAGTTAAAATTCGCACCGACTGCGAAGCCACCATCTTCGCGGGGGATACCCGTCTGAACACCACCCTTGTGGGCGAAGACGGGAAAAGAGTGGTAAACACGAAGGCGAGCGACGCCGTTATTGACGCCGTAATCAATAATCGGCAGGACTATACGCTGATTATAGAGTTGTTCGGTTCCAAATATTCCGCCTACTACACGCCCCTGATTAGGGAGGGCGACGTCATCGGAATGTTGTTCGTGGGCGTGAATGTCGGGGAATCCATAGCGGCGCAGGAAAAAATCAGAAACGAGATATTGCTGATTGCCCTTGTATCGGGCATTGTCGGCATAGCCGCGATATTTATTTTCAGTATTGTTTCCGTAAGCAGACCGCTTAAAAGAATAGGCGCTTTCGCGGAAAAAATCAGTTCGGGCAATATCGGTATTTCCTCCTCGGGGCAATCGAGCATAGGTATAAGGTCGAAGGACGAGGTCGGAGTTCTGGCGGAAGCGTTGGAACGGGCTTACACCCGGCTTCAAGGGTATGTGGGGGAAATAAACACGCGGATGCAAGGGTTGGTCGAGGGTGATTTGGTTACCGAAAGTTCCTATGCTTTCCAGGGGGATTTCATACTGATTAAGGATTCGATTAACAGCATCGTCCACAGCTTAAATCAAGTGATGACCGAAGTCGACGGTTCGGCGAACCAAGTGTCAAGCGGCGCCAAGCAAATAGCGGACGGGGCGAGTTCCCTCTCGCAAGGCGCAATCGAGCACACAAACAGCATCGCCGTCCTTTCCGAAACGATAAGCAATATTTCAGAAAAAACCAAGAAAAACGCCGACGTGGCGAAAGAGGCGGCAAATTTGTCGGACGTTATCAAAGGCAACGCCGAAACCGGCAGTTCGCAAATGAAAAGCCTGATGGAGGCGGTAAAGGAAATTAACGAGGCGAGCGGGCAAATCAGGCGCGTAATTAAAATAATTGACGACATCGCGTTTCAAACCAACATTCTCGCGCTCAACGCCGCCGTCGAAGCCGCCCGCGCGGGTCAGCACGGCAAAGGCTTCGCGGTCGTCGCCGAAGAGGTACGCAACCTCGCCGCCAAAAGCGCGGACGCCGCGAAAGATACGGGCGCCCTAATCGAAAACTCTATTGATAAAGCGAACTACGGCTTAAAACTCGCGGACGAAACTTCCGCGTCGCTCAATGACATCGTCGACGGGATAAACAGGAGCGCGGAAATAATAGCCCAAATCGCGCAGTCGTCAAACGAGCAGACCGCCGATATATCGCAAGTCAACGAAAAAATCGAAAACGTCGCGCTGATTGTCCGGCAAAGCAGCGGAACCGCCCAGGAAAGCGCCGCCGCAAGCGAGGAAATGAGCAGTCAGTCCGATGTGTTGACGCAGATGATTTCGCATTTCAAACTAAAAGGCGGCAACTCAAAAGGCGGCGGCTGACGGCTTACGCGATTACCTTGCATTTCGGAACGGATTTTCTCATGCCGTTTATTTCAGAAGCGCTTATATTGTTGTCAAACAGGCGTAAATCCCTTAAACGGCTCAATCCGTTCAGCGCGCTTATACCTTTAATCTTGTTAAAGTTAAGGTTCAGCGTCCTCAACCTGCTCAACCCCTTTAATCCCGACACGCTTTTTATCTCGTTGTCTTCCAGCTCCAAAGTTTTCAAATTAACCATGTTTTTCAAAGAAACGACGCTCCTGACATTATTGCCGTTGATTTTTAATTCGGACAGCTTGACCAAACCCCGCAGCGGGCTTAATCCGCCTATGTCGTTGTTGCTCAGGTTCAAAACCCTCAAATTTGTCAAATCCGCCAAGGGCGCGATTTTTCTTATCATGTTATCGCTCAAATTCAGCTCTCTCAGCTTGGTAAGCCCTTTTATCGCGCCGACGTCGCTTATTCGGTTACAGCTTAAATCCAGTTTGGTTAATTTAGTCATAAATTTCAACGGCGCTATATCCTCCGACGTAAGGTCTTTCCAGGAAAGCGAAAGCTCCGTCAGGGCGGTTTCGTATTCCTTGCCTTTTATCGTCACGGTCTTGGGGAACGGCTCGACGGTTATTTCCGCCGTCGCGGTTAAATTATTGTAGGTCGTGACGGTAACGGTGCATTTCCCCGCTTTTTTGCCCGTAACCGTACCGTTTTCGTCAACCTGCGCTATTTTTTCATTCGAACTCGCGAAGGTTCTTCCTTTGCTTGCGGAACCGCTCGGCAGCCTTACCTTGATTTTTTCGGAAAATTTCGCCGTTACGGTTAAATTGTCCGCCTTAACCCGTATCGGCTCGTCTTTTACGGTGAGCCTTATTTCAGCCGAAAGCCCGTCGGTTTTCACGGTAATCGTGGTTTTTCCCGCGCTTCTCGCTTTCACCCTGCCGTCGCCCCTGACGGTCGCCACGGTTTTTTCGCTTGAACTCCACGATATTTTTTTTGTTGAATCCGTTTCGGCGAAGAAAAAATATTCCTCGCCGACGCCGAGCGTTGCCGTCCTCGCGCTTAATTCAAGCACGCTCGCCGCCGAAACCGGAATGTAAAACGGAAACGCGCTTAATACCGCCGCCGATAAAAATAATGAAATAACGCGCTTTTTCATGGATAAGACCGTCCTTATATCAAATTCCGCGATTTTTTTTGAAAAACACCGCACTCATTATACTACGCGGCGGGAAAAAATTCAAGCGAAATTTTTTAGCACTCTATGGTCGAGAGTGCTAATTTTCTTCGAGTTTTCACTTTTCAAACACATTTTTGTCACAAAGCGGCGTTAATATATGGTTGTAGCTACATCAGGCGCCGCCAAAATCTAAAAAAACAGGAGGGAAGTAATATGTTCAGAATTACGCCCAGGGGACAGATAGCCCCTTACAGAAACAGTTTTGATTTGCTTAATGTGTTCCGCGATTTTGAGCGCGATTTTTTCGGCGGGGAAATGCCGGTAAACACCGTTAAGACCGATATTCGCGAAGAAGCGGACAAGTACGTTCTTGAAGCGGAAATGCCCGGTTTCGGGAAAGACGACATTAAAATCGACGTCGAGGGCGATTATTTAACGCTCTCCGCCGAAAGTTCGAGCGAGAAAGAGGACAAGGAAGGCGGATACATCCGCCGCGAACGCAGCTACGGCTCGTTCAAACGCAGCTTCAACATAGAAAACGTGGATTCAGACAAAATTGAGGCGGCGTATAACAACGGTGTCCTGTCGCTCAGTTTGCCGAAGAAAGGCGAAAAAACGCCCAATTCAAGACGTTTGGAAATTAAATAAGCAAATCAACACGACGGTTTAACTTTCGCGCAATACCGTTCCCCGTTTAAGAACGCGGAACGGTATTGCTCGCGTTTTTTCACGAAATTTACAGTTAGGTACTTCTTCCGGAGGTGTCGCCGCAATGAAACTGAACTGCCCCATTTGCCCACATAACTGCGTCCTGGAAGAAAATCAAACGGGGTTTTGCCGTGCCCGCGCCAATATTGACGGTGAAATCATCTCTCTCAACTACGGGCGGATAACGTCAATCGCCCTTGACCCCATTGAAAAAAAACCGCTGCGCCGCTATTTCCCGGGTTCCGTGATTTTGTCCGTCGGCAGCTTCGGGTGCAATTTGCGGTGCGGTTTTTGCCAGAATCACGGAATTTCCATGACCGACGCCGGAATAAAGGCGACCCGCGTCCCTCCGGAAGAGCTTGTGCGGAAAGCCGCCGACTTAATCCCAAGCGGAAATATCGGAATCGCTTACACTTACAACGAGCCGCTGATAGGATACGAATATGTTCGCGACTGCGCTGAATTGGCGCGGGAACGCGGGTTGAAAAATGTCCTCGTGACGAACGGGTATATAAACGAACCCGCTTTGTCCGCGCTTTTGCCGTTTATAGACGCCGCAAACATCGACTTGAAAGGTTTCACGCCGGAATTTTATAAGAATATCCGGGGCGATTTGGAAACCGTTAAAAGAACGATTGAGCTTGCCCGCGGGGTATGTCACGTTGAGATAACCACGCTGATTATTCCCGGGGAAAACGATTCCCGCGATGAG
>JAIRWE010000157.1 GCA_031253365.1 Oscillospiraceae bacterium
CTTCGCGGAGAACCCGTTGCCTTATCGCGCCCGATTTAAGCGACAGCCTGCCGCATTCGCAACCGTCGCCGCCGCAGTTGCAGTAATACGCGTCCCCGGTTTCAATAAGCCGCTTCGCGTACTTCATATACTCGTCCCTGCGTTCGCTTTGAATGTGCGGACCCTCGTCCCAGTCAAGCCCGCATTCGCGCAACGTCGAATAAATCACCTCGGTCGCGCCGTCAACATAACGCTTTTGGTCGGTGTCTTCTATGCGCAAAACAAAAGTCCCGCCGTTTTTCCTGGCAAGCAACCACGAATAAAGCGCGGTTCTCAACCCCCCTAAGTGCATATAGCCCGTCGGGCTGGGCGCGAAGCGTGTGCGTACTTCTTTCATGGGCAGGCTCCCGTTATGTCAATCCGTATCTGCTTCCTCAACTCGTCAACGGAATCGAACTTCTTTTCCGGACGGATAAAATCCAACAATTCCGTCTTGACGACTTGTCCGTAAATCTCCATGTTAAAACCGGGTATATGCGTTTCCATAATCGGCTTGGACACACCGCCGCCAATCGTGGGTTTAACCCCTATGTTCGTTACGGCGGAGTAACAAATCACGTCAACCGACACGTCGCTTCTGTAAACGCCGAACTTAGGCGTGACGCAATCATCGGGGATAATCTGGTTAATCGTCGGCGCGCCGAGTTTACGCGCCAGCTTAGAACCTTCCGTGACGGGGAGCTCATACATCAATTTACGCCCGAGCATCTTGTTCGCGGCGATAACATTGCCCTCTTTAATCAAAGCGCGTATGGCCGTGGAATTCACGGGGACGCCGTCAATGATTATGGGTGGGATAACGGTCACGTCTATTTTACGGGCGGCGCAGAGCCTTTTCAAATCGTTGGCGTCGGCGGCGGCGTTTTTGGAGAACCTGAAATTCCAACCGCAGGAAACGTGAGCCGCGTTCATTCTGTCCACAAGAATTTCGTCCGCGAACTCTTCCGCCGACAGATTGTTCACGCTTTCAAATTCGGGCGCGCAAATGGTCTTAATGCCCATACCTTTCAGCAGGGCGAATTTCGTTTGCGTCGTCATGATGTTCCCGGGCGCGCGAGAATCGGGGAACTTCGCGCCTGTCCCCCCGAAAGTGAACACCGAGGGTATCAGCCCCGGAATATCCATGGCGGCTTTTATAACCTCAATATGCCCCAAGTGAAGCCCGTCGAACATACCCAAAGCCACCGAGGCTTTCGTCGCGTCTTTGTCAGTCGTCATAATTAAACCTTTGCACCGCCGATAATGAATGGTCGCGCTGAATTTTCACAAGGGCGACCATACGGCCGCTTGAATCGTACAGCGAATAAAGCCCGTTATAAATTTTATCGAAACGAACCAAATCCGCGTTGAGCGCGGCGCCGTTTTTGAACATTTCCGTTTGCTTTTCGTCGAGATAGGCGTTGGGATAACAGTCAAAAAGCCTGTCAATCGGCATAAGAAACTGTTTGAGTTTTTCGGGGGCGGTGTCGAAAATTTCCCGCAGCTCGGTAAGTTTACGGCAGTCCTCGACTGAAAACCCGTTGGAGCGGGTTCGCTGCAACGCCGTCATAACCGCTCCCGTCCCGATTTCCATCCCTATGTCGTGAATGAGCGTCCGCACATAGGTCCCTTTCGTGCAGGAAACGGTGATAACCCCCTCGCCTTCCTCAAATTTTTCGATGTTCAGCGAATATACGGTGACTTTGCGCGGTTCCCTTTCGACTTCCTTGCCTTCCCGCGCCAAATCATAAAGGCGTTTCCCGTTAATTTTCACTGCGGAATACATAGGCGGCGTCTGCTCGATTTCCCCCACGAAGCCGCGCATGGTATCCCAAAGCCTGTTTCTGGGTACGAACGCGGAATTTTCATAAACGACGTTCCCCGTAATATCCTGCGTATCGGTGGCGACGCCCAGTCTGAACGCGGCGCGGTATTCCTTATCGGTATCGGGGCAAAAATCCACGGCTTTCGTCGCCGCGCCGACAAAGACCGGAAGCACCCCTTCCGCCATAGGGTCGAGGGTTCCGGAATGCCCGATTTTCTTGGTATTCAAAAGGCGGCGCATGATTGCTATTATGTCGAACGACGTATACCCCGCCGGCTTATATACACAAATTATACCGTCCATGAACAAATCCCTCTGAGCAATAAGTTTTCCTCAAGGCGCCAGTTGCTTTTCAATTTCCTTTAATAAAATCGCCCTCACCGTGTCAAGGTCGCCGCCGAGCGTACAGCCCGCCGCCTGTAAATGACCGCCGCCCCCGAGACGGCAGCAAATCGCTTGCGCGTCGACTTTACCGCTTGTACGCAGCGAAGCCTTCCACAGATTATCCCCCTTTTCTTTGATAACCACCCCCGCGTCAACCCCCTCTATTTGCCTCGGGAGCGAGGAAACGCCGTTCATATCCTCGGGGTCGATGTTCCCCGTAATTTCCCGCGTAAGCGTGATTACGGCGCATCTCCCCCCGAAATGATACTCAATGCGGTTTAAGGCTTCCTTCTCCAACGCCACGCGCTCTCTTGTTTTCATATCGAACATAACGTAGTTGATTCCCGAAATGTCAAAGCCGTATTTCATCAATTCTGCGGTTATAACGTGCGCCTTGGCGGTGGTATTGGAATATCTGTAACAGCCCGTGTCGGTAGATATTCCCGTGTAAATCGCGGCGGCGATTTCCGCGCTCGGAGAAACGCCCGTTTCTTTTATCAATTCCCACACGATTTCCGCCGTCGCGGAAGCGTTTTCGTCAAGGAGCGTCCGCAAGGCGTAAAACTTATTTGAAACGTGGTGGTCTATGCACAAGTCCACCGTCCCGCCGTACTTTTTTTCATAATCCCCGAATAAAGCCGCGTCCGCCACGTCAACGGCGATAACGGTTTCGGCGCTTCCGTCAGGGAATTCCTGCGCTTTAACGGCGTCGTACAAATAATTAAAACGAGGGGAAATCACGTCGGCGCAAAGCACCCGCGCCCGTTTTCCCGCGAGCTGTAAGGCTCCGCACAGGGCGAAAGCGCTCCCGAGCGTGTCGCCGTCGGGGTTGACGTGACAGATTATTGTGAAATTGTCGCCGCTTTTCAAAAATTCAGCCGTTTCGGTAATGTTCATCTCCGTCACCCTTCGCCGCAGCGTCGCTCAACTCGTTGATTATTCCGTTGATTTTCTCATAATAATCCAGCGAATTGTCAGGCAGAAAAATCAATTCGGGAATTTTACGCATCTTAATCCGGGAGTTGATTTGCCTTTTGAAAAACCCCGCCGAATTTTTCAGTTCTTTCGCCGTTTTGACCGTATTTTCGCCGCCCTCGTAACTGGAAACATACACCTTGCAATAGGACAAGTCGCCGGTAAGCTCGCAACGCGTCACCGAAACGATACCGCTCGGATTAACAACGCGGATGGCCGCCGATATTTCCCTCTTTATATCTTCGGAAAGACGTTCGATATTATGACCGGACATTTTTTACCTCTGCCTATTCTTTGTATTCTTCCATCATGTACGCCTCAAAAATATCGCCCTCTTTTATATCGCTGAATTTTTCGAGGGTTATGCCGCACTCGTAACCCTGCGCCACCTCTTTCACATCGTCTTTGAAGCGTTTAAGGCTGCTCATTTTGTCGTCGGTTATGATTATGCCGTCGCGCACCACGCGGATTTCGCAGTTACGCACGACCTTCCCGTCGAGAACATAACATCCGGCGACAATTCCCGTACCCGTGATTTTATACACCGCGCGAACCTCAATCCGCGCCATTTCGATTTCCTTGAATTTCGGCGACAACATACCTTTCATCGCCGTTTCAATTTCCTCAATCGCGTCGTAAATTATACGATAGACGCGGATTTCCACGTTGTCGCGCTTGGCGTTTTCCGCCGCCGCCGGGTTCGGACGCACGTTGAACCCGACGATAATCGCCCCCGACGCGTTTGCCAGCATAACGTCGCTTTCGCTGACGGCGCCCACGCCCCCGTGAATGATACGAATCCTCACTTCGGGGTGGGAAAGTTTTTCGAGCGACTGCCTTATCGCCTCGACCGAACCCTGAACGTCGGCTTTTACGATAATGGGCAGTTCCTTCACCGAACCTTGTTCGATATGGCTGAACAAATTGTCCAGCGTAACTTTCTGATATTGCTTGAAATGCGCCTCTTTCGCTTCGTGCTTGCGCCTTTCGACTAACTCGCGAGCCAACTTTTCGTCGGCGACCGCCGCAAACTGGTCCCCCGCGCTCGGAACCTCGGCAAGTCCCGTAATCTCCACGGGAACGGACGGTCCCGCGGTCTTTACCGTTTTTCCTTTGTCGTCGTGCATAATGCGAACGCGCCCTACCGTCGTTCCCGCTATGATGGCGTCGCCCGTTTTAAGCGTCCCCTTCTGGACAAGCAGCGTCGCCACGGGTCCGCGTCCTTTGTCAAGACGCGCCTCGATTACCGTACCCACGGCAAATCTGTCGGGATTGGACTTCAATTCCAGCACGTCGGCCGTAAGGTTCACCATTTCGAGAAGATTTTCAAGCCCTATTCGCTTTTTCGCGCTGACCTCGCAACACACGACGTCGCCGCCCCACTCCTCTATAAGCAGTCCGTGTTCGGTAAGCTCCTGCTTAATCCTTTCGGGGTTGGCGCCGTCTTTGTCGATTTTGTTAATGGCGACGATAATCGCGACGTTTGCCGCTTTGGCGTGGTCAATCGCCTCAATCGTCTGCGGCATAATTCCGTCGTCCGCCGCGACGACGAGAATGGCTATATCCGTAACGCTCGCCCCGCGCGCCCGCATAGCCGTGAACGCCTCGTGTCCCGGCGTATCGAGAAACGTGATTTCTTTCCCTCCGGCATGAACCCTGTGCGCGCCTATATGCTGGGTAATACCGCCCGCTTCTCCGGAAACAACGTCGGTATCCCTTATGCTGTCAAGCAACGAAGTCTTTCCGTGGTCCACGTGTCCCATAACGACCACCACGGGCGAACGCGGACACAAATTCTCGTCCGTGTCCTCCACTTCCTCAAAAAGGCGCTCCTCTATCGTGACCACTACTTCTTTCTCGACCTTCGCGCCCAATTCCTCCGCGACGATTGACGCCGCGTCAAAATCCACAATCTGATTAAGATTGCACATCATACCCAGATTGAACAGCCGTTTTATAACCTCGCTCGCCGTCACTTTGAGGCGCGTCGCCAATTCCGAAACGACGATTTCATCGGGAATAAGCACTTTCAACTGCTGGCTTCTCGCGCGTTCAAGCTCAAGGCGGCGCAATTTTTGTGCCTCCGTTTCCTTATGACGGGGCGGGTGCGCCCCTCTGCGGGGCTTTTGGTTAATCTTTTGCTTCGCCCTGAAGTTGTCGCCTTTGTTCTTCCCTGTTCCCGTTTTGGTGGCGATGCTTTCGTAACGCTCGTTGTACTTGTCAAGATTGACGTAACTGCCGCGCGTGTCCACCCGTTTTGTAATCTGCTCCCCGCGCAGAACCGCCTGCCCTTTCTGCCTTGCCTTGGGCGGGTCGTTGATTTTTAAGCTGTTTATATCCACCGCCGCCTGAATGGGTTTGGGCGTGGGTTTTTTCTTGGGGGGTTTTACTTTTGCGGGTTCCGCGGATTTCTCGCGCGGGGGGAGAGGCGTAACCGATTTTATATCCTTTTTATCCGAACGGGAAGCGAAAGGGCGAACGTCGGCGGATTTTTCCGGTTTTTCCGATTTAAGCAGAGCCTTGGGGACTTTCGGTTTGGTTTCCTTTTTTTGTTTTGAACCGCTTTTAGGCGTTTTGGCGCGCGTGGCGAAATATTCCTCGAAACTTTCCACCTCGCGTGAGCGCGTAATTTTTTCCAAAACGACGTTAAGCTCGGTTGACAGAATCATTCCCGCCGCTTTTTTCTCAACGTCGAAATATTCCTTTACAATCGCGATAATCTCCGCCGCTTCAATTCCAAGGTCTTTCGCGGCGTCCCGCAGCTTGATTTTTTGTTCCATTCAATCTCCCCCAAGATGATAGTGTTAAAGTCCCGTCGGGCGACCCCCGAAATATTTTCGGAATGTCGCCTTTACGGGTCGCCCGTGCTTTTTATCAAAGCGTTATACAATCCGTCGTCCAAAATCGCTATTATTCCGGTTCTTTTCCCGAGAACGCCCCCGATTTGGCTCATGGTTTCATTTATTTCGTGAAGCGGCTTGCCGTGCTTACCGCAGTGATACGCGATTTCCTTTTTGCTTTTTTCGGAAAGGTCGCGGGCGATTATTACCCCGCTTATTTTGCCGCCGTTCGCCGCGACCGTGTCAAACCCCGCGATAAGTTTCCCCGCCTTTTTGCATAATCCGAGTGTGTTAAGCGTGTTGTTCATCTGAATCCTTCCCTGTTATTTCCCGCTCCAGCGAATGATAAACCTCATCGGGAACCCGGCATTTCAGAACGCGCTCAAGGCTTTTTTTCTTCCGCGCTGTTTTAAGGCACGACTCGCTCCCGTGAACATAAGCCCCTCTGCCCGGCTTTTTCCCCGTTAAGTCCACGGAAACGCCCCCGTCGCTTTCACGCGCCACGCGAATAAGCGTCTTTTTCTCACTCCTTTCGCCGCAACCCGCGCATCTGCGGACGGGGCGCGCGTCACCCCTCATAGAAACCGCTTTCCGGCCTTATGTCTATCTTAAACCCCGTAAGACGCGCCGCCAACTTGGCGTTTTGCCCCTTATTGCCGATGGCGAGAGAAAGCTGGTTGTCCGGCACAATGACGGTGCAGGCGCGCAATTCCCCTTCGTGGATGTCAACGTCGATGACGTCCGCGGGTTTAAGCGCCTGCCTGACGAACTCCTTCGGGTCGTCGCTGTAAACGATAACGTCAATCTTCTCGCCGTTTATTTCCTCGCAGACTTTGGAAATCCTTGACCGTGACGGACCTATGCACGAACCGACCGCGTCCACGTTCTCGTCGTTCGAGAACACGGCGACTTTACTGCGCTGACCCGCCTCGCGGCTGACCGCCTTTATCTCCACCACGCCGTCATAAATTTCAGGCACTTCGCTTTCAAGCAATCGCTTGATAAAATTGTTATGCGTGCGGGAAATCCTGAGCGTAGGCTGTCTGTCGTTTGCGGACACCCCCGAAACATAAACCTTTATGTTATCGCCGACGTAAATTTCCTCGCCGGGAATTTGGTCTCTTCTGAAAAGCGTAACCTCGCTGCCGTTTATCTCCACGGTGACGTCGCCCGTTTCGGCATCCGCGCTCACCACACGAACGCTTACCGCCCCGTTTTGCAGGCTGCCCCACTGCTCAATCAACTGATTGCGCTCGACTTCCTTTATCCCCTGCTTAACGACCTGCTTGGCGTTTTGCGCGGCTATTCTTCCGAAATGGCGGGTGTTGAGCTTAACAATGCACTCGTCGCCGATTTTATACTTTTTTGTTTTTGAGATTTTTTTCGCGTCTTCAAGCGAAATTTGGTTCGCGCTGTCCTCGACTTCCTCCACGATGAGCTTGCCGATACAAACGTCGAATTTCCCCTTTTTTATATCAATGTCAAACTTCACGTTATCGCTGCGATAGTCCTTCTTAATCGCGATGGTGAGCGCCGTCTGGATTTTTTCAATGAGGGTATCCGTATCAATTCCCTTCTCTTCCGCCACCAGCATCATCGCCTCAAAAAGTTCGTTGTTGTTCATTTGTGTTGTTCCTCCGGTTGAAGTGTTATTCTTATACATTCTTTAAGCGAAAACTCGCTTTTATCCGTTATAACCGCGCCGCGCCCCACGTCAAAGCCGGTCAGAACCCCCGTTACGGTTTCGCATTTGCCGTTTACGGCGCGTTTTGAGATTTTTACCGTTTTGCCGACGCACGCCTCGAAATGCTCGGGACGCCTGAGCCGCCTGGAAAGCCCGGGCGAGCCTATTTCAACAATATCGACCTCCTTTATGAAATCCTCGGAATCCATCAAACGGTTAAGCGGCAGGGTCAATTCCTCGCATTTGTCCAAATCCGGCGGGCCGTCCTCACCGTCGAAAAGTATCCGCAGATAGCGCATCGCGCCTTCTTTTTCAAATATAACATCCCACAGCAGACAGCCGTTTGCTTTCAAAAACGGCTCGGCTATACCGCGCGCGCGCTGCTCGATTTTAACGCTCATAGGCTTGCGCTCCCGATAATCACTAAGGACTGAGGCGTCAACCCCAGTCCTTCGGCATCCCTTCTTACTAAGCGGATTATACCGTACTATTCGGCGTTTGTCAAGCATTTTTTGAAAAAAAGTTATAAAAAAAAATTATAACGCTTGTTAAAAATCAAGACACAGGCGTAATTATTTTCATAAAACCACTTGAAAATAACGGTCGTTTATGTTATTCTTAGCAGTGGGAATACATAAAATAACGAGGTGTATATGCTCACAGACATTGAAATCGCGCAAGCGGCCAAACTAAAACCAATCGTCGAAATCGTCGCCGAACTGGGGCTGTACGCCGACGAAGCCGAACCCTACGGGCATTACAAAGCGAAAATTTCGCAAAAGTGCGTTGAACGTCTGTCGGAAAAGCCGGACGGCAAACTTGTTCTTGTAACCGCCGTCAACCCCACGCCCGCCGGGGAAGGCAAAACGACCACAAGCATAGGGTTGGCGCAGGGGCTGTGCAAAATCGGGAAAAAGGCGGTTTTGGCGTTGCGGGAACCGTCGCTCGGACCCGTGTTCGGAATTAAGGGCGGCGCGGCGGGCGGCGGATATTCGCAGGTGTTGCCCATGGAAGACATAAATCTGCATTTCACGGGTGATATGCACGCGGTCACCTGCGCGAACAATTTGCTTTGCGCCCTGCTTGACAATCATATTCAGCACGGCAACGCCCTCGGAATCGACCCGCGCCGCGTTCAGCTGAAACGCTGCCTTGACATGAACGACCGCGCGCTTCGGAACATTGTCGTGGGCTTAGGCGGGAAAATCGACGGTACGCCGCGTCAGGACGGTTTCATTATAACCGTGGCGAGCGAGGTTATGGCGATTTTGTGCCTTGCCGATAATTCGCGGGATTTGAAGTCGCGGTTGGAGCGGATTCTCGTCGCTTACGCCTATGACGGCAAACCCGTTTTCGCCGGCGACCTGAACGCGGCGGGGGCTATGACCGTTTTACTGAAAGACGCTCTCAACCCGAATTTGGTGCAAACCACGGAAAACACACCCGCGTTCATACACGGCGGTCCT
>JAIRWE010000127.1 GCA_031253365.1 Oscillospiraceae bacterium
GTCATACACCGTTCCGCAGAAGATGAAAAGGACGTTCGGACACCTCGCGTATGTGGCGGAAGGGTTGAAGCAGGCGATTGACGCCCCGGGCCGCCGTCTGCTTGTGGAATACAACGGCAAGACGATAAGCGACGATTTCGTTTTGGGTACGCTCACCAATTCCACTTCCGTCGCCGGGATATTCAGGTTAAATAAAGCGCGGGTAAAGCTCAACGACGGAATGTTCGAACTCACTTTGGTGCGCGACCCGAAGAATTCCGTGCTTTTGAGCAAACTGATTATGGACTTGTCGGCGCAGAAGTTTGACCCGCGTTATGTGCTGTTCGAGAAAACGTCGAAGGTTAAAATCAGCGCGCAGGGCGAGCCGCTTGCGTGGTGCTTGGACGGCGAGGACGGCGGTTCTTACGGCGAGGCGGTTATCGAGAATCTGCACGAAAAAGGCATTATAAGGATTTAGAAAAAATGGTGGACGTGTGCTTACCGGGAACGGGGGGAATGGTTCCCCTCCCGGAACGCTGGCTTACTTGCTGCTGGATTGAATATCAAGGAAGCGCGGTGTTAATTGACTGCGGCGAAGGGACTCAAATCGCCCTGAAAAAGGCGGGATGCAAGCCTTCCCGCCTTGATTTGCTTTTGATAACGCACTTTCACGCCGACCATATAGCGGGGTTGCCAGGGCTGCTTCTGACGCTCGGCAACGCCGCGCGCTCGGAACCGCTCACAATCGCGGGACCGCCGGGGCTTCGCAAGGTTGTTTCGTCGCTCGCGATTATAGCGCCGCGCCTGCCCTTCCCTCTCGAAATAATCGAACTGGACAAAACCAACCCGCTCCCTTTTGAGAAAGCGGGTCTGACGGTTTATACGCTTTTGCTGAGACACGGCGTGACCTGTTTCGGATATAAGGTCGAGTTGAAGCGCAAACCCGTGTTCAATCCGCAAAAAGCCGCCCTTTTGAATATCCCGGTGACCTTTTACAAAACCCTGCACAACGGAGAAACGGTCACGCTCGACGACGGCAGGCTCATCACCCCCGAACAGGTCTTGGACGGGCTACGCAAGCCCATCGCCGTGTGTTACTTTACCGACACCCGCCCCTTCGCCGGAATGGCGGAGCTGGCGCGCGGCGCGGACTTGCTGATAAGCGAGGGGATGTATTTCGACGAGGAAATGAGGGGGAAAATGGCCGAAAAAAACCATATGCTGTTTTCCGACAGCGCGAGGTTGGCGAAAATGTGCGGCGCGGCGCGGCTGTGGCTTACCCATTACAGCCCCGCGCTGGAACGCCCGCGCGACGGCGTAAGAACGGCGAAAAGGATTTTCCCCGAAACCGAGGCGGCTTACGACGGGATACGCGTAACGCTTGAAGGCTGACAAGGGCGGTCTATTCAAACACCGTGCATTTTTTCCCCGTCGCCTTGAGCCCGTATTCCGAATTGACCAAAATCTCGCCCCAGTCCTCGGATAACGCGCTACCGTCCCATTGAAGGGCGATGTCGAGGTATTCCACCCCGCCGCTGTTCCCCTTCCATGACCAACCCAAATATCCGACGCCCTTTTCCTCGCAATACGAAAGTATGGTCTCGAAAGCGACTTTGCCGTTCGTGTGCCGCTGCCCGAACTCGCCGATTATAACGGGAACCCCTATATCGAGCGCCCTGTCGATGTTGACCTTGACCGTCTTTTCGTTCTTCCCGGCGTACTCGTACATATGGATTGAGAAAACCGTGTTCCTCAGTTTGTCGGAATCGAAAACCTCCCGCCCGAAATCGTGGATACTCTTGGGATACTGCCCCCAGCCCGCCGCGTCAACGATAATCGTGTTCTTTATCCCCGCCCCGCGCAGCCGCGTAATGGCTTCGATATACCCGTCGCGCCAGTCCTCGCCGTTCCGGTCGCCGTACCACTCGTTGGCGACGTTTACGATTACGTAAGCCTCGTTGCCGATTAAGACGTCTTTAATCTCAATCCAATAATCGACGGCTTTCATCAAGTCTTCCGCGTCGTTGCTCCCCGTCGCGTCATGCACCTCGAGGACGGCTATCATTTCAAGCTCCGCGCACTTTTCCGTAACGCGCCGAACGTCCGCCGCTTCGTCCTTGTTCCACCGCTCGCCGTTTGAAAGCACTATCCTCACGGTGTTCGCGCCCGTCGCGGCAATCGCGCCGAGGGCGGTGTCGAGTTTATCCTTGAACCACGTGTGCGAATGGTTCACCCCGCGCATGACGAAAGCGTTCCCGCCGGCGTCGTAAAGCGTCGTCGCGTCCGTGAAAAAGCCGTCGCTGCTGACACGGTCGCCGCCCTCGGTGTTCGGACTGCCCTCCGGCGCGCCGCCGCCGCAACCGACAAGGCTGATTATCAATATTACCGATAACAACAATCTTCTCATGTTTTCCCCCCCCCGTAAAGTACATACCTGTCAACCGCCCTCATTATATCACCGCCGGGGGCGTCTGTCAACCCGGCGCGCCGCCCGCGCGCGAAAACGGCGGAATTTCGACGAAAGGGGATTTTGTATATGACCGAATACGAGCTGACGCGCCGCGCGCGGAAAAGCGTGTCGATTCACGTCAAAAACGGCAAAGTCGAAGTAAGCGCGCCGCTGAAAACGCCGAAGTCCGAGATTGACAAATTTGTAAAATCCAAAGAAAAGTGGATACGCGAGAATCTGGCGCGCTTTGCGGCGCGGAAAGAAAAGCGCGACAATTTCACGCTGAATTACGGCTCTCAGGTCTTGTACCGCGGCAAGGAATATCCCATCGCGCCCCGCGAAGGCAATAACATCGGCTTCGACGAAAAGCTGAACCAATTTTATATGCCGCGCAATCTCACCCGCGAGCAGATTAAGGCGGCTTGCGTCAGGATTTATAAAATGGTCGCGGAAAGGGATTTAAAGCTCAGAACCGCGCAGCTGGGCGAAAAAATGGGCGTTATGCCGTTTCGGGTTAAAATCAATTCCGCGAAAGGGCGATGGGGGAGCTGCGGCGACAGCGGGTTTATCGGCGTAAACTTGAAGAACATCAACTATTCCTGGCGGCTGATTTTGGCGGACGACGACGTGATTGATTACGTAATCGTCCACGAACTCGCGCATATAACGGAGATGAACCATTCGGACAGATTTTGGAGGATTGTCGAGGGCGTTCTGCCGAACTGCAAGGAACTCAGGCGGCGGCTGAAAGCCATTTCCGAGAAACTCAACGAGGAGAACTGGGAGTATAACCCCGACAATGATTTCCATATCGCCGAAAACGAGACCGAACCCCTGAAAACGCGCTTTCATTACGCCGATTACAAGACCGTTCTGTCCGCGAAAAACAACATGAACCCGTATCGGGGCTGCACCCACGGCTGCATTTACTGCGATTCGAGAAGCGATTGCTATCAAATGAGCCACGACTTTTCCGACATTGAGGTTAAGCGCGGCGCGGCGCGGATTTTGGAGGAGCAGCTCGCCAAAAAGCGCGAACCCCGCATGATTGTCACGGGCGCGATGTGCGACCCGTACATTCAACTTGAAGAGGAACTGAAAGTCACCCGGCAGTGTCTTGAAGTCATCGAGAAGTACGGTTTCGGGGTGGCGATTCTCACAAAATCGCGAAGAATTCTGCGCGATATTGATATTTTGCGGAGAATAAACGATGAAGCGAGATGCGTGGCGCAGGTGACTTTGACGACCTTTGACGACGATTTATGCCGTATAACGGAGCCGAACGCTTCGGCGACTTCCGAGCGTTTTGAAACGCTTATGCGGTTCAAGGACGCGGGGATTCCCACCGCCGTGTGGCTGTGCCCGATTTTGCCGTTCATAAACGACACCGAGGAAAATTTGCGCGGGCTTCTCGATTACTGTAAACGCGCCGACGTTAAGGCGATTATGTTTTTCGGCGCCTCGGTGACGCTTCGCGACGGTAACCGCGAGTATTTCTATGAGCGGTTGGACGAACATTTCCCGAAGATGAAGGAGCGGTATATCCGCGCCTTCGGAAACGGCTACGTCTGCGAAAGCCCGAACAACCGCCGCCTTACGAAGATTTTCACGGACTTTTGCCTTGAACACGGCATTATCTCTGACCCCGACGACGTTTTCGCCTATCTGAGAAAGTTTGAAAGCGGCGCGCAACGCCGTCAGATGTCGTTGTTCGATTTGTAAATTGTGCAATATGTACAAAAAAAAAAAAAAGCGCATTTTTATATGTATTATACTAATAGAAATTCCCGCGAAAAAATGTTACAATGTATGAAAATTTTATAAGCGGAGGAACACATTATGAAAAAACGGCTGTTCAGCGCGGTTTTGGCGCTTGCCGTGACAGCGGGCGTCACGCTTTCCCTCGCCGCGTGCGGCGGCGGCGGCGGCACTTACGAGTCGGAACCGGAAACCCGCAGAACGGCAACGACGGACGCCGCGCCTACCACCGAACCGCCCGCGTCTGCCGCCGAACCGCCCGCGCCTACCGCCGAGCCGCCCAAAGCGGACCTTTCAAGACTGCCCGAGAACCCGGAAACCGATTTTGAATTCAAGTTAAATTCTGAGATAGACGGCATTGAGATTACCAAATATATCGGAACGGAAACAAAGGTGAGGATACCCGAGACAATCTATGAAAAGCCCGTAAAAATCATTGCCGCCAGAGTATTTTCCTACAAGGCGATTGAGCAGGTTTATATCCCCGATACCGTGACAGAAATAGCTGACGAGTTGTTCTGGTGGTGCGCCAGCTTGACGGACGTAAGACTCCCCGACGGGCTGACAAGTATAGGCAATGAGGCGTTCTGCGGGTGCAAGAGCCTGACGAACATCACAATTCCCGACAAAGTAACAAGTATAGGCAATGG
>JAIRWE010000191.1 GCA_031253365.1 Oscillospiraceae bacterium
AGGATGGTCAGCTTTGATTACGTGCTGAAAACCGGCGATATAGTCGAAATAATAACGACAAACTCCTCCGATTACGGTCCCAACCTTTCCTGGCTGAACATCGCCAAGTCCGGCGAGGCAAAGGCAAAAATCCGCAACTGGCTCAAACGCGAGCGCAGGGACGAAAACATCGCGCAGGGGCGCGCCTTCGTGGAAAACGAGCTTAAACGCGACAACGTCGCCGCCGACGAGGAAGAGCTGACGCTTTTGGCGGAAAGGCACAGGTTCGGCACGCTGGACGATTTTTACGCGGCGATAGGTTACGGCGGGGTGACGCTCACCAAAGCCGCGTTTTGGATAAAAGAGGATTTCGCGAAAAAAGAGGAAACCGAGGAACAGGCGGACCCCGACGCTTATATTGCCTCGGCCAGAAAGAAAAAGCAGCTGCGCGGGGTTATCGTGGAGGGAATGGGCGATTGTCTCGTTAAGTTCGCGCAGTGCTGCAACCCGCTCCCCGGCGACGAGATTATAGGCTTCGTGACGCGCGGCTACGGCGTTTCGGTGCATAAAACAAATTGCGTAAACGTGAGAAGCCGCCTTGACAACCCCGATTCCGAAAGAGGGAACGAACGCTGGCTTGACGTAAAATGGGCGGACGGCGGGAACACCCTTTACAGCGCGACCGTCGATATTATCGCGACGGAACGCAAGGGGCTCATCGCGGACATAACCGTTTCCATAGCGGCGGGCAACATTTCCATAAGCAACCTTGTCGGGCGCAGGCTGAAAAACGGTAACGCGAATATCCTTGTGACGATAGAAATCGCGGGGGTGGAGCAGCTTAACGGGGTTATCGGGAAACTGAGCAAGGTTCAGGGGGTCATAAGCGTGGAAAGAACGGGGAAATAGGAGCCGCCATGAAAATTATCAAGCTGATTCTCGGCGCGTTTGAAACCAATACCTACATAGTCGGCGCGGACTCCAAAAGCGCGGCGGTTATCGACCCCGCTTCCGACGCCGATAAAATCCTCGCGCGGCTCGAAAAGGAAGAGCTCGCGCTGACGGATATTTTATTGACGCACGGGCATTTTGACCATACCGCCGCCGTCGCGGGGTTAAAGGCGGCGCCCGGCAACGAAAACGTGAAGGTCCGCGTTCACGGCGACGACGCGCCCATGCTTTCCGATAAAGAGAAGTCGTTCGCGTCGCTTTATCCCGAAGAATTTGTCCCCTGTCGCGCCGATTGTTTCTTGGAGGACGGGGAGGTTATAAAAATCGGGGAGCTGAGCTTTTCCGTGCTGCATACGCCGGGACATTCCGGCGGCAGCGTGATGTTTTTCTGCGGGAATGTCATTTTTTCCGGGGATACGATTTTCGAGTGTTCGGCGGGGCGAACGGACGGTTGGTCGGGTGACCCGGCGGCGCAAAGGCAGTCGTTCGCGCTGATAAAGTCGTTGAGGCGGGACTTTGTGATATTGCCGGGTCACGGGGGGCAAACCACGCTTAACAGGGAACGCGAGCTTAATCCTTTTTTGCGCTGAAAACCTCCTGAAAAAGGTTTTCGGAGGTTGCCGATGATTTTCAACCATCCTTACCGTTACGTCGCCGAAAGGGTCGTAAGGAGCTTCGGCACGGATTTCGACTTCGTTTTTTCCGAAATACGAAACGGGGAATTTAAGGTCGAGGCGCGGCGCGGCGGGCGGATTGCCGCGCTGAGCGGCGAATGCGGCGGGGACGAAAAGACGCGGCTGTGCGCCGCGCTGTACGACGCGCTTCACGCGCTGACGGGGATTTCGCCCGCGTGGGGGATATTCACCGGGGTAAGACCGGTGAAGTATATAAGGGAATCGGGCCGGGACGACGATTATTTCACGGATAAAATGAAAATCCGCGCGGACAAGCTCGCTTTGGCGCGTGAGATTGCGGAAGTCCAAAAGGGCGTCGTCAACGACATTCCGGAAAACTCGTTCCACTTGTATGTGGGGATTCCCTTTTGCCCGTCGCGGTGCGGTTATTGCTCGTTCGTTTCCGAAGCGGTCGGGAAGTCCGAACACCTGATTCCCCGATATGTCAGCCTGCTTATCCGCGAATTGGAGCTTATCGGCGATTACTCGCGAAAAACGGGTCGCCGCCCCGACACGGTTTATATCGGCGGGGGAACGCCCACCGCTTTGCCTTTGAACGAACAGGCGCGCGTTTATGAAGCCGTCGCGAACAGCTTCGATTTGTCGGCGGTTCGGGAATACACCGTGGAGGCGGGGCGCCCCGACACGCTCGACGCGTCGGTTCTGCGGGAAATCAAGCTCGCGGGGGTCGACCGCGTTTCAATCAATCCGCAATCCATGAACGACCGCGTCCTCGGCGCAATCGGGAGGGGACACACGGCACGCGACGCCGTAAAGGCTTATGAAACGGCGCGCGCGGCTTCGTTCGCGGGTATAAACATGGATTTGATAGCGGGTTTGCCGACGGAAGGCGCGGACGGCTTTATCGGCGGCTTAAAACGGGTTATCGCGTTGAAGCCGGATAATATAACCGTTCACGGCTTGGCTTTCAAAAAGGGTTCGCGACTGTCGCGAAACGCGAAACCGCCGTTCGCGGAAGGGCTGACGGGGGCGGCTTACGCCGTTTTGAGGGAATACGGATATTTCCCCTACTATATGTACAGATTGCGGGAATCGGGAACGGACGGCGACAACATAGGGTATTCCCGCTCCAAAGACAAAATCGGGATGTACAACGTCTTTGTCATGGACGAAAACACAAGCGTCCTCGCGGCGGGGTGCGCGGGGGCGACGAGGCTCGCCGTAAACGGCGATATGAGAAAGTGTTATAATTTCAAATACCCGCACGAGTATATATCGCGGTTCGACGAGTTAATCGAAAACAAATTCAGGCTGTTCGGAGGGATAACGGATTGAGGGTACTGTCTACGGAAACAATGAACAGGCGCGTTCAAATCGATGTACGCGAATACGTGACCGATTCGGAGGGGCGTTATTTGAGGCAGGTCGAAAAAACCGCCCGGCTTTTGATTGAAAACGGGAAAGAAAAGCCCGTCATACTTATTTCGGGTCCGTCCGGTTCCGGTAAGACCACCACGGCTTTCAGGATAAGGAACGCGCTCCGTAAAATGGGGGTTCAAACCCACGCGCTGTCGATGGATAATTATTTTTTGCCGCTTCACGACCCGCGCAACGAGAGGGAGCCCGACGGCAAAATCGACTTCGAGTCGCCGAAAAGGCTTGACGGGGAGCTGTTAAACGACCATCTTGAAAAGATTTCACGCGGGGAGGAAATAATTTTGCCCGTGTTTGATTTTGCCAACCAGAAGCGGACGGAGGGTGAGCGTTACAGGCGGAAGAAAAACGAATTCGTGATAATAGAGGGTATCCACTCGCTTAATCCCGGCGTGACGGGGTGCGTTTCCGATAGCGCGTCCGGCGTTTACGTAAGCGTCCGCACCCGCGTGAAAAGTAAAAACGGCAGGCTTTTGCACCCGTCGAAAATCCGGTTGGCGCGCAGATTGGTGCGCGATAAGCTGTTTCGGGGCAGGCACGCCGCGCAAACGCTGGAATTTTTCGAGAACGTGGAGAACGGGGAAAAGGCTTATATCCTCCCGTACAAGGGTTTGGCGGAGTATAACATCGACACCTTTATCGCTTACGAAACGGCCGTTTATAAGCATTTCCTGACCGATGAGCTGAACGCGCTGCGCGAAAGCTACGGCAAGCTTGAGCGGTACGCGGAATTGGCGGAGGTTCTCGCGGAGATACTCGGCGTGGATTTGAAATACGCGCCCGACGATTCGCTGGTGAGGGAGTTCGCCGGCGGCGGCGGTTTCAGATAAGGGTACTTCTAAAAAACAGGAGAAATTTATGAAAACACTTACGGGGGAATCATACGCGAAGGTTCGCCGAATCGCGGACGAAGTCGAGAAGGTTATCGTGGGCAAGCGCGACGTGGTGGAACTGCTTATGATTGCCTTGCTTTCCGGCGGGCACGTGCTTATCGAGGACGTGCCGGGCGTGGGGAAAACCACGCTCGCCACCGCGCTCGGAAAAGCGATGGGATTGGTCAATAAGCGGGTGCAGTTCACGCCCGACGTAATGGCGTCGGATATTACGGGCTTCACCATGTACAACAAGCATACCAACGGTTTTGAATACAGGCAGGGCTTGGTGATGTGCAACATCTTCCTCGCGGACGAAATCAACCGCACTTCGCCCAAAACGCAGTCCGCCCTTTTGGAGGCGATGGAGGAACAGACCGTCACGGTGGATTCGCGAACCCATCCCTTGCCCAAGCCTTTTATGGTAATCGCCACGCAAAACGAGGTGGGGTATGTCGGAACCTACCCGCTCCCCGAGGCGCAGCTTGACAGGTTCCTTATGAAAATCTCAATGGGCTACCCCACGCTTGAACAGGAAATAGACATCATAGCGGGGCGCCAGACCGAAAATCCGCTTTCGGATGTAAAGCCCATTTGTTCAAAGGAGGAAATCAACGATATAATCGAAGGGGTGAGGGGAGTAAACATCGAACACAGCATATATCATTATATAGTGCGGCTGGTTTCTTCCACGAGAACGCACAAATCCGTTATGCTGGGGGCTTCGCCGAGGGCGAGTCTGTCGCTCATGCGCGCTTCCCAAAGCTGCGCGTTCGTGTCGGGGCGCGCTTACGTAATACCGGAGGACGTGCTTAAAATGGTTCCGCACGTGCTTTCCCACCGCCTGCTTTTGACGCAGGAGGCGAAAATCCGCAAAATAACCGAAACGGATATACTCGGCGAAATATTAAAATCCGTCAACCCGCCTTTTTCGCGCGACGCGGCGAATTAAGGGGTATTCCCGAACTTGGAATATTCCCGCGATTTTGGCTTTTTCGGAGGTCGCCATGAGAGAATTCAGGCTCTTTTTCGGTATGTTGGTGATTATATTGGCGGCGATGTGCCTGTTCTATCAAAGCCGCCTTATGCCCGTTTTGCTGGCTACGGTTTGCGTTTCCTGCCTTATATCGTTTTTGCTGTCGGCAATCAGCCTTATGGGCGTCGCGGTTCAGACGGGTGACATTCCCGCCGCCGTGTGGCGCAAGGACGAAGTGTGCTTTTTCGTGCATATCAGGAACAGATTTTTGCTGCCTCTGACCCCAATGAGGGTCTACGTCAAGGTGTACGAGAAAAACAAGTACGCCCCCGGGGAAAAAATGCTCGTCGTGAACCTGCCCCCCATGAGAAGCGTGACGCTGAGAATCAACAACGTCATGAGTTTTCGCGGGGAGTACGAAATCGGTTTGGAAAAAATCGAAATTTTCGATATTTTGAAGATATTCAGCGTCAAAAAGGAATGGCGGCGGCGTTCGACGCTGATTTCATGCCCGCGTGAAATTATGTCCGAACGGCTCGGAAACGATAACGAGGACGAAACGGGAAACGCGGCGGTCAACCCCGTCGGGTTCAACAAAAACACCTTTTCCCATCTGCGGGAATATCGCGACGGGGACACGTTAAGGCATATCCACTGGAAGCTGTCGGCGCGGCTGGACGAACTTATCGTAAAGCAAATGGAGCAAAACCATAACAATTCGGCGTTGGTTTTCTGCGACTTCACGGGGGCGTATACCACGCCGGAAGCGGCGCTTTTCGCGTCGGACGCGTGCATAGAAACGGCGCAGGCCGTTATCCGCCGTATCTTGCTCGGCGGCAATTCGGCTTTGTTTGTATGGCAGGACGTTCGGACGGGCTTATGCGAGAAAGCGGAAATCACCGACGGCGAAAGCTACGCCGTGTTGGCGCGTTCCCTGACTTTGCTCCCGCCCGAACCGTTCGACGGGGGTTTTGCCGGGCTTTTCACCGAATATGAGAGTGAAATAAGCCGGGAACGCATGATTTACATAATAACCTCCGGTCTGACCGAAGAGCTTATCGAAAGGATGCGTTCCCTGGGGCTTACGCTCAAGAGGAACACGGTGTTGGCGGTCATATCGCCGCGATTCGCGCCGGACGCCGCCCCCCTGATTGAATATCTGGAACGCGACACCAAAATATCCGTTTTCCGCGTTGACAGCGACGACGCGCCGGCGCAAAACGCCTTTAAGGATTTTTAGAGATGCCCAAAGAAAAAAAAACAAGGAAAAATAAAACCGCTTATCATTCCGTTTACATTGCCGGCGCGCGAAAAGAAACGGGAGACGTTTTTTACGGGAGAATAGCGGTAAAAACGGGTTTGGTGTGTATGTCGTCGGTGGGGCTCGCGCTCACGCTGGCGCAGATTTACAAGATTCCCGTGCCGCTGTCGAGGGTGGCGTCCGTAAGTTTTACGGCGAGTATAATTTTTAATATAATTTTCGTTTTGTTGAAAAAGCGCGCGATTATCGCCGGCGCGTTGCTCTTGCTGCCGTTTGTACACTTCGACAATCTCCACAGAACGGTTTCCACGTTTTTCGACTATATACTTTATGTTCTTGACAGCCGTCTGCTTTCGACCGCGCGTTTCGCCGCGCGCTCGTTTTCGTCGCTTCAGCATAGCCGCGCCTACGCCGAAAGGATAGAGTGGACTTTTTTGGCGATATGCGTCGTATTATGCCTGATTTTTACGATAGGTTCGAGGAGCAGATATATCGGCGTTATGCTGATAACGTCGGTTTTTTTGCTCATTCCCGCTTTCGGCGCGGAAATAGCGAGGTACGTCCCGGGAATCGAGCTGCTTGCGGCGGGTATGTTCGGCACCTACGCGATGTGGGCGGCGCACGCCGGAAATGTTCATAAAGCCGACAACGCAGGAACAAAACAAGAGAAGAAATTCGGGTTCGTTCTCAAAGACATTCTGAAACCGTACCCGGGCAAGCCGCCTCATTTTTATAAGTACGGCAAGAACGCGCTGGCGGCGGCGTGCATTTCCCTCGTCGCGTCTTATTTCGCCGCTTTCGCCTTTACCGAAGCGGTCAGGATAGATTTTTCAAAAATAATCGAGGGGCTTTCGCGGATAACCATTGACGTCCCTCAGGGCGTGAGAAGTTTTTTCAAACATAATTTCGGGGTTATCAACGACAACGGGTATTTCAGCGGAAGTATCAGCCCGAGCATAGATTCCGGCGCCGATGTGACGCGCCCGCCGACGGGGGCGACGCCCGTCGTGCGCGTTACTTTGGAGGACAACACCGAAAAGGTTTACCTCAAAGGCGACGTTTTCACGGATTTCCTCGGGGACAAATGGTCGACGGGGCAGGACTCGGAAGAATTTTACAGACTGGGCGAGCTGTTGAAGGATTTTTACCCGGAAGCGGAATATCAGGTTTATCGCCAAAAATTGATGTTATTGGGGTATGAGCCGGATAATTATATCGGCTTGCAAAGGGTAAAGGTGGATTATCTTGTCGGCTCTTCCGTCGTGTTTTTGCCCACGCAGCCCTACGAGCTGGACTATAAGAGGAGCGACAGGTTCGATTGGAGCCGCGACACCGTTTTGCGTCCGAAGAACAATTCCAAAATCAAAAATTTTGAGTGCTACTCGCTTTATCCCAAGCTGAGCCTTCCCGACGATTTCGGTTGGACGCATAATTTGATTTTCAGAGAAAGCCGTTTGAACGACGAAGATGTTTTCGGCGGCGCGAAATGGATATTGCCGCGCGGCATGGACGCGGGGGAATACGACGGGAAAATCGATGAGTATTACGATTTGATAAGCCGCGTGTACGGGCGGGTTCCCGCCGACGAATACGACAATATCGAACGCCTGAAAGATGAAATAATGTCGAAAATTTACGCGGAAATCGAAATGTCGGATTTTTGGGGGTTTTATTACGACGATTCTCACGGCGTATACGTTCCCATGTCGCGGGTGGGGATAGCGGAATATGTGTCCGAATATATCAGAAACGCCTACTATTATTCCTTGGACGCCGACAATAAATCGGGCGACGGCACCCTGCTCGGGAATTTTTTGTTCGAGACGAAAAGCGGGCATTGCGCCCTGTACGCTTCCGCCATGACGCTGGTTATGCGTCATTTGGGGTTCCCCGCGAGGTATGTGACCGGCTTCGTCGTTTCCGGAAGCGGGAGCGAAACGGAAGACGGTTACGAGTATGATTTAAGCGAAAGCGAACTGCACGCTTGGTGCGAGGTTTATTTCAGGGACTTGGGCTGGGTTCCGTTTGACCCGACGGGCGGCGCGGGCGGCACGGGCGGCGCGGAAACGGGAGAAACGGGCGCGACAACGCGGGAACCCGCTTCAAGCGAGCCCCCCGCCTCTACGCCGCCGCCCGTCTCGTCCACCCCCCGTATGACCGCCGTAAACCCGGCGAGCACGACTCCCCCGGCGTCCGGACACGGCGGCGTTTCGGCGGTGAAATTGCCGCGGATAATCACGATTGCGGCCGTCGCGCTCATTCCGTTTGTGTTGGCGGCTTCGGTGATAATCGCACTCAGAGCCGTCAAAAAATCCGAAACGGCGAAGTTCGCGCGGTTCAAAGACAACGCCGACAACGAAACCGCCGAGGAGATGTACCGCTTTATGTTCCGATTGCTGAAAGCGCGGGGCGTGACGGCGAAAACGGGGGAAACGCCCGTCGGTTTCGCTTCCCGCGTTGACAGCGAGCTTAACAGCGAAAAACTTTCATTAAGCGGGATTATGCACATTTTCGAGAAACTGGAATTCAGCAATTTTGAGCTTACCCGGGAGGAATATGCGTCGCTGTATGAATACGTCGACGCGCTTTACGGCGAAACGGTTCTGGAAAAGAAGGGTTTGAAGCGATTGTTCGGAAGAATAAAATTCGGAAGGTAGAGGATTAGACCTCCTCGGAAACTGTGAGCGAGTGGGGTTGCGGGCGGATTTTTCGTCAAACAAGGAAATTTTGACGCGAATATCCGAGATATTTAAGGAAAAATTGACGCAGTATGGCGGAAAATCAGCCGCAAAACCGCCGCTGTACAGTTTCCGAGGAGGTCTGTTATGCTGTTTATATATCTGTCAATGATTGAAAGCGGCGCCGACGTCGACGCGTTCAACGGGATATACGAAAAATATAAGGGTATGATGTACCGCGTCGCCTTTTCGGTTTTGAAAAATTCGCAGGACGCCGAGGACGCGGTTCAGGAGGCTTTTTTCAAGTTAGCCAAAAATTTTTCCAAAATCGACCCCGTTTCCGGTAAGAAAACGGAAGCCTTTCTCGTTATACTTGTCAGAAGTGTTTCCATCGACATTTACAGAAAAAACCAACGCGACAAAGGCAGGTTCGAGTTGGGCGAGGATAACGACATGGACAGCGCCGAATCGGCGGTTACGGCGGACATACTCGGCGATATTATCTCAAAGGACGGTTATGAAAGGATTAAAAGGGCGCTTGAAGGGCTCAACCCCACTTATAAAGACACCATGTGCCTGAGGTTTATTTTTGAATGGAACAATGAGGAAATCGCGAAGTTCTTGGGGGTACCCAAAAACGTCGTCGAGGTGAGGATAAACCGCGGCAGGGCGATGCTCGTAAAAACGCTCGAAAAAGGGGGATATTATGCTGACCGATAACGAAAACGCCCGAAACAAAGTCTTCGATTTGGTTCTCACGGAGGCGTTGAAAGAATGTTGCGAACAGGAAATCCGGTCGTTTGAGGACGGCGACGGGGAAGAACACATTTTCGGCGAAAAATTTGAAAGCGGCATAAAATCCGTTCAAAAGCGGCTCAAACAAAAGCAAAACGCCGCGAAGCTCAAAAAGCTCGTTCCGAGATTAGCGGCGTCGGCCGCCGTCTTAACGGCTTTTGCCGCGCTCGCGGGCAATCCTTATATAAACCCGTTTTTGAGGGACGGCGGCGGCGGAACAAGCGTTATAATCAATTCCGACATTGAAAGGCGTATGCCGTCTTATGTTCCGGAAGGCTTTGAGCTGAGCCAGGCGTATTCCTCGGAGGAATACGGCTACGCGCTGATAGATTTCGTCGATTCAAACGGCAACGTCATCAATATAAGCTCCAACGCGAATATGGGAGGCGACTTTTACAACGACCCGCTGACAGAGACGGCGACCGTCAACGGGAACATTGCCACCCTTTATGAGGACAGCGGCGGAAAAGTGCTTTCCTGGTACGACAACACGGGTTATTTGAACCGCGTATACGCGCCGGGCGTCGTCGAATGGGACGAGCTTATCAAAATCGCCGAAAGCATAAAAGCGGGGAACGAATAGAAGGCGGTTTCCGAAAAAAATTTTTTTGAAATCCTGTAAGTTTCGGCGGTTTGTTTTCGTTTCTTGTTACAGACACGGAAACAAACCGTGAATTTATTAAACGGAGGACAATACAATGAAAGACCTTAAAGCCAAAATCATCACCGTTGCGTTCGCGCTCACGTTCGCTTTTTCCTTAGCCGCCTGCAACAACGCCGAGGTGAAATCCCCGAATGCCGGCAACGCCCGGACCGAAGCCCCGACCGAAGCCCCGACCGAAGTTCCGACCGAAGCCCCGACCGAAGCCCCGACCGAAGCCCCGACCGAAGCCCCGACCGAAGCCCCGACCGAAGCCCCGACCGAAGCCCCGACCGAAGCTCCGACCGAAGCTCCGACCGAAGCTCCGACCGAAGCCCCCGCGAACACCCCTTCCGAGGGCGGCAACGAAGAAGCCGCGACCTTGGCGAAATCCATGCTCGGCAAGCCTTTCACGTGGGCGGGGGCGTCGCCGGAAAAAGGGTTTGACAATTCCGGGCTTATATATTTCACGCTGCGTGAAAGCGGATACGCAAGCTGCCCGAGACTGTTAAACGAGCAGACCGAAATCGGCGCCAAATTCACCGATTATTCCGCCGTGAAGGTAGGGGATTTGCTTTTCTTCAACACCGACGTCGGCGCGAATAAAGCCCAGTTCGGCGGTATATACGTAGGCGGTGGGAAAATGATTTACAGCCCCGACGTAAACGAGTTCGTGAGGGAAGCGGACATAACCCAAAGCTGGTGGAAGGATATGTTTGTTTTCGGTGTAAGCGTTAATTATTAAGACGCTCGCCGTTGGGAAAAGCGGGCTTCCCTTCGCGCGAAAGCCCGCTTTTCGGCGTTTTTGCGGAACCGCTGAAAAATAACTTGACTATTTGAGTTTCGCTGTGCTATAATTGCCTTGGACGGGTTTTCAGAGGTACCCTTGAGGAAGGCATGGTCGTATTGTATGAAAAAAAATCTGCCGAGAACCGCCGTGTTTTTTGCGTTCGCGCTGCCTTTTTTAATTGTGGTGCGCTATTTGCAGTATTCGACGGTTATCAGTCCCGTGAACGGTTTTTTTGAACCGAACGGCGGTTTTTTGAATGTTGCGTACTATGTCTTCTTTGCCGTTTTTGTCGTCGCGGCGGCGGTTTTGGCGGCTTTGGACAAGAAAAGCGGGCGCGGCGTCGGAAAAGTCATAATCGCCCGAATGGGCGGGGCTTGCTCCGATATAGGCGGAATGCTCACGGCGTTTACGTGTTTTTTGTTCGCATACGAAACGGGGAGGCTCTTTGTCGGCGAAGGCGGTTTTTTCGCGGTTTTTATGTTTTTTCTCGCGACTGCGGGTTACGCCTTGACTGCTTTCGCGATTTTCAAATACAGAAGGCTCCTCCCTGTTACGGGATTTTCGCTTTTGCTGCTGACGGTGTTCTACGTGCTCGGCGCGGCGGTTGAATTTATGGCGAGGATAAATATAACAAGCATATCGGCGCGATTGGTGATTTTGCTCGCGAATGTCGCGTTGGCGTTGTTTTTCCTTTCCTGCGGCAGGATTTTCATGCGCCTCGGAACGAAACTTACCCCCGTGTTGACGGCGGTATACGGCTATTCGGCGGCGATGCTGATTTTTTCGGACGGCGCGGCGAGGCTCGTTCATATTGCCGCGCTCGATAAAGGCGCCTACGGTTTCTTGGTTTCGGGCGAAAGCGGTTTCAGCGTGCCGAACACGGTTTTCTTTTCCCAAGGCGCGGTTGTGCTTTGGCTTATTTTCGCGCTGTCGGTCAGGAACAGAAAAAGGAAGAGCGATGAAAATCCCGAATAAGTTATCGGTCGCGTTGGCGGCGGTAATACTTTTTACAGGCTGCAACCTCGCGACGCCGGCGGAAGAACTCATTTCGCCGCCCAAACTGACGGGCGAACAGTCGGAAATTTACAGGGCGCTGATAAACAGCAAAGGCGGCGGCTTGAACCTGAAATATCCCAAATCGGGCGAATACCGCAGCGCTTTCGTGTATTGGGAGGATTTTCCCGACGCGGGGGAGCGCCCTTTGCGCGACGAGGAAATGGGGCCGCCGAGGGTAATGGTTTTTTATGAAGTTTCGGGAATATCGACGGAACCGACGCTTTGGCTGACTTTCCTTCAAAAGCGGGACGGAAGATGGTCGTGCGTTTACGATATGCCGTTTTTCGCCACGGATATAGAAAAGGTGGAATTTTCCGTTTTGGGCGACAGGGGCGACGCCAACGCGATTGTCAGTTATTCGGTTTTGAACCAGCCGGAAAAAGGCGTAAGCGTTATCAATTTTACGAACGAAGGGATGCCGGAACGGCTTATAGACCGGCAATACTGCGTTTATTACGAAGTCAACAGCTTTCTCGACGAAGGGGAAAAAAATCTGTTCATAATAACGCAGGACAGGGCGGCGAGGGAATCCCGCGCTTCGTTGATAGGGTGGCGGGAAGGCGCGTTTCGGTTTTTGAACTCCGTCGAGCTGAACCCCGACGCGTCGGAATTCGTAAAGATTACGGAAGGTTATATCGGCGATTTCGCCCACGACAAAACCCCCGCGCTTTTTCTTGAATACGTCAAGAGCGACAACTCCTGCAATACCGGAATCGTCTACAAAAGGGGAGGGAAAATGAAAAGCGTCGTTTACGCGGACGACGAACAAAAGCGGGAGGAAAACCTTGCCCTGCTTGAAAAAATCCCCAACGCGTTTACCTGTCACGCCGTGTCGCGCGATATTGACGGCGACGGGTTCACCGAAGCGGCGGGGAACGTCGATTTTCCGGGGTATGACCCGGCGGTGAACGCGCTCAACCGCGTTCGCGCCGCGATATGGTACAAGATAGGCGGCTTCACCGACCTTGAAAAGCTGTACTATTCCTATTTGAGCGCGAATAACGATTATGTGTTCATTTTTCCCGGACGCTGGGAGGATAAAGTAACCGTCGCGGTAAGCGCCGATTCCCGCGAGGTGACTTTTTGGGCGTATCATTTGCCGGAGTATGAAAGCGTTTATGACGCCCAATACCGTCTTTTGAGCATAACCGCCGTCGTGAAGGCGGAAAGCGTGGCGTTCCTTGAAACCGCGGAGGACGGCTGGTTCCTGTACGACGACGAAAGCAACGGGGCGTATGACTATTATGTGAAAAGGTTTGACCAAACCGCGCTTGTCCTCACCGACGACGAACTTGAAAACGGGTTTGTCATATTCACCGAACAGTGAAGGAGAGTTGCCTGATGAAAAGGATTCTTGTTTGCGAAGACGAAGACGCCATACGCGATTTTGTGGTGATTAACCTTAAACGCGCGGGTTATGAGGTTACCGACGTAAGCAGCGGGGAGGACGCCGTAAAGGCGTTTGAGCAGGCGAACGGGCGTTTTGACGTCGCCTTGCTCGACATAATGATGCCGGGGATAGACGGCGGGCAGGTGTGTAAAATTTTACGCGAGCGGAGCAAAAGTTTGGGTATAATCATGCTTTCCGCGAAGACGCAGGAAATGGACAAGGTCAACAGCCTTATGACGGGCGCGGACGATTATGTCACAAAGCCCTTCTCCCCGTCGGAGCTGGTGGCGCGGGTGGACGCCATTCACCGCCGCGTCGCGATAACCCGCCCGCACGAAGAAACGGAAACGGACGTCGTTTCCGGGCCGTTCAAGATAAACGCGAAGAGCCGCACAATATCCAAAAACGGCGAAACCATCGACCTGACGCAGGTAGAGTACCATATTCTTGAATTTTTCATTAAAAGCCGCGAAACCGCGCTTGACAGGAAAAGCATTTTGCAGCATATATGGGGCGATTCTTATTTCGGGGACGAAAAAATCGTGGACGTGAACATTCGCCGTCTGCGTATGAAAATAGAGGACGACCCGTCCAATCCTTCATACATACAGACTATATGGGGGTTCGGATATAAATGGGGAGGGGGGGTTGACAATACATAGGCGGCGACCTGTGAGTTGACGAAATGGGCAAACGAAGCATAGCGACGCGGTGGTTCGTGAACAGTTTCGCCGTCGTCGCGATAATTCTGGCGATTATGGACGTCGTGCTGTTTTTTATGCTGAAAAGCTATTATTACGGCGCGGTGGGGCGTTTCCTCCAATCCGAGGCGAACATTATTTCCGGCGTGCTGACGCGTTATTATGAAAGTTTCGGCGTGTTCGACCCGAACGAAATGCGCCGTTCCATCGAGGAATTCGACAAAAAGAACAAAATGGAGCTTATGGCGATTAACGCGGCGGGCGAAGTCGCGCTCACGTCCAGCGGTTTTTCCCCGCTTAAAAATTACGATATGCCCGATTATCGGCTTGCCCGGGAAAGCTCCGGCGGCGTGGGGGAATATGTGGGTTATTTTAACGGCGAGGAAAAATATATGGCCGTGACCGTCGCGCTTCCGCAGGCGCAAAACAGCGTTTATTCGGCCATAAGAATGGTGACGTCGCTTGAAAAAGTGGATTCGCAGATATACGCCGTTACGTTGCTTATCGGCGCTTTAAGTATAGCCATGCTGCTCCTTTTGCTGTTTTTGGGCTTGTATTTCATACGCTCGATTGTTTCGCCGCTTCGGCAGATAGGCAACACCGCCCGGCGTTTCGCGGGGGGGGATTTTTCCGTAAGGATTTCCCAGACCAAAAACGACGACGAAATAGGGGAACTTTCCCGCGTGTTTAACGATATGGCGGACGAACTGGAAAGCGCGGAGGAAATAAAGAACGACTTCATCTCGTCCGTATCGCACGAACTGCGAACTCCGCTGACGGCAATCAAGGGCTGGGGAGAAACCGTGCTTGAATTGAAGGACGGCGAAACCGTCGAAAAAGGGATGAAGGTGATAATCGCGGAAACCGAGCGGCTTACCGAAATGGTGGAGGAGCTTTTGGATTTTTCCCGTATGCAGAGCGGGCGGTTTTCCCTGCGTATGACGGACACCGATTTAATCGCGGGGCTGACGGACGCGGTGACGGTTTACACGGAGCGCGCCGGCAAGGAGGGGATTTCGCTTGTTTTTGCCCGCGCGGCGGACGAACCCGTGTTCGTTTCGGCGGACGGCAACAGGATAAGGCAGGTCTTTATCAATGTCATAGACAACGCCGTCAAGTACGGGAAAAAAGGCGGAACGGTCGTCGTGGACGCGGTCGCCGACGAAAAGAACGTGGTGGTTTCCGTCAAAGACGACGGCTGCGGTATTTCGAGGGCGGATTTGCCCAAGGTAAAGATGAGGTTTTTCAAGGCGAACCACACCCGGCGCGGTTCCGGGATAGGGTTGGCGGTCGCCAACGAGATAGTCTTGATGCACTCGGGAAGGTTGGACATAGAAAGCGAAATCGGTGTGGGTACGACGGTTAAGATAACACTGCCGATTTTACGGAAAAAATCGGAAGAGGTGGCGGTTTGAGCAAAGAAAAAGGCGCGGCGGCGGCGCATAAATCAAAAATCGGCGGTCAGGCGTTAATCGAGGGCGTTATGATGCGCGGCTTCGGTAAGGAGGCTGTGGCGGTTCGGCAAAAGGACGGCGGCGTCTATCTGGAAGTCAACCCCGTCCCCGTGAACAAATGGTATCAAAAAGCGTTGTTTATTCGCGGAGTATTCAATTTTATTCTGCAAATGAAAAACGGTTATAAGTATATGATGAAATCGATGGAAGTTTCCGGTATGCTTGACGACGACGAACCCGCGGACGGCGAACCGGTTCCTTCGGACGGCGAACCGGCTTCTTCCGACGGCGAACCGAAAAAAAGCAAGGACGGCGCGGCGAGCGCGGCGAGTACGGCGATTGTCGGCGCGGTCGGTTTAATCGGCGGAGTGGTTCTCGCGGTTTTTCTGTTTATGTATCTGCCCACCCAGTGCTTTACGTGGATTTTCAACGAACGCGCGAAGCAGTTTCAGCCGCTTTTCGAGGGGCTTATCCGAATAGCTTTGTTTGTCGGCTATATGTGGGTGATTTCGCTTATGAAGGAAATTCGCGTTACCTATGAATATCACGGCGCGGAGCATAAAACAATCGCCGCTTACGAGGCGGGCGCGGAATTGGTCTATGAAAACGTGAAAAAATATACCCGGTTTCATCCCCGCTGCGGGACGAGTTTTATATTTTTGGTGTTGGCAATCAGCATAATTTTTTACTCGGTTTTGCAGTTTTTCCTGCCTGTCAGCAGCAAGGACGTCGCGCAGTGGCTCGGCGTTTCCGCCGTAATCGCCAACGTAATCCGCACGGGGATAAAATTGCTGTTTTTGCCCGTTTTGGTGGGAATGACCTACGAAGTCATAAAATTGGCGGGGCGTTATGACAGGAATATATTTATGAGGATTATTTCCGCCCCGGGGTTGGGCTTACAGCGTCTCACGACCCGCGAACCCACGGAAAAACAGGTTGAAATCGCCATAGCCGCTTTGCTCCCCGTGATTCCGGAGGATAAGGAACAAGACCGATGGTAAGCCGCGAAATCAGGGAAATTCTTCTCGGCGCGGGGATTGAGAACGCTTCGCAAGAGGCGGAGTGGATAATAAAATATCAAAAGCGCGGCGTCGCCGAAGCGGTGGAACGCCGGCTCAGCGGCGAGCCTTTACAGTATATACTCGGCGAGTGGGAATTTTACGGCTGTAATTTCAAAGTCGGCGAAGGCGTTTTTATTCCCCGCCCCGAAACGGAGCTGCTTGTGGATTTGGCGGCGGAGTGGGGGCGCGAACACGCGAGCGCGAGCGCGCTGGATTTATGCGCGGGCAGCGGCTGCGTCGCGATAGCGTTCGCGAAAGCAACGGGCTGCGAAAGGGTCGTCGCCGTCGAAAAATCCCCGGAAGCGGTTGAGTACCTGAAACAAAACATAAGGCTCAACAAAGTCGAAAGCCGGGTTTCGGCGGTAAAAGAAGACGTGCTGAAGCCGCGAGGGGATTTTCGGGGTTTCGATTGCGTTTTGATAAACGCGCCTTATCTGTCCGCGAGCGAAATGCTTACGCTGCAAAAAGAGGTGACGTTTGAACCGAGGGAGGCGTTGTACGGGGGGGAGGACGGGCTGGATTTTTATCGCGAATTTTTCGGACTTTGGGGCGAACGCCTGCGAAACGCCGAATTTTTCGCCTGCGAGGTCGGCGACGGGCAAGCGGCGCGGGTTTGTCGGTTAATGCGCGGCGCGGGGCTTTCGCCGAGGCTTAAAAAAGACCGCGGCGGAACGGACAGAATAGTTTATTCAATAAAAGAGTAAAGGAGAAATATCATGGCGAAAAGCAAAGCGGCAAAGCTCCCCCCCGCGAAAGTGGCGGACAGGGAAGAGAAAAAGAAGGCGTTGGCGGCGGCAATCGCCTTAATCGAAAAGGACTTCGGCGAGGGCGCGGTTATGTTTATGAGCGGTTCAAAAAGCCGAATGAATGTCGAATCCATTCCCACCGGTTCGCTGAACCTTGATTTGGCTTTGGGGATAGGCGGTTTGCCCAAGGGCAGGATTATCGAGATATACGGGCAGGAGTCCGGCGGAAAAACCACGGTGTCGCTCCACACAATCGCCGAAACGCAGAAGCTCGGCGGCACGGCGGCGTTCGTGGACGTGGAACACGCCCTTGACCCGGTTTACGCCAAAAAACTGGGGGTAAACGTCGACGATTTAATCGTGTCGCAGCCGGATACGGGCGAGCAGGCTTTGGAAATTATGGAAAGGCTTGTGCGGTCGGGGGCTATCGACATAATCGTTCTTGACAGCGTGGCGGCGATGGTCACGAGAGCCGAGATTGAAGGGGAGATGGGCGATTCCCACGTGGGTCAGCAGGCGCGGCTTATGTCGGCGGCGATGCGTAAGTTAACCAGCGTCATTTCCAAAACCGGGACGGTGGCGATTTTCATAAACCAGGTGCGCGAAAAAATCGGCGGTTACGGCAACCCCGAAACCACGCCCGGCGGACGGGCGTTGAAATTCTACGCGTCGGTGCGTATTCAGGTGAGCAAAACAAGCGATAAGATTATGAACGGGACGGAGCAAATCGGCGTGCGGACGAAGTGCAAGGTGGTCAAGAACAAGGTCGCGCCGCCGTTCAAAAGCTGCGAGTTCGATATGATTTACGGCACGGGAATTTCAAAAGTGGGGGAAATCCTCGATTTGGCGCTGGAAATCGACGTTTGCAAAAAGAGCGGCGCGTGGTTCTATTACGGCGATATGCGGTTGGGGCAGGGGCGCGATAACGCCAAAAAGTATCTGCTCGAAAACAGGGATTTGATGGACGAAATAGAAAAGAAAATCCGCGAAAAATCCGACGAGCTGGACATGAACGAAAGCGTGGGCGACATAGCGGATTCCCATTTTTCGGACAGCGAAAGGGAACACGCGCCGTTGCCGGAAGAACCCGCCGCCAAAAAATCCTCGGCGAAAAAAGGCAAAAAGGCGATACTTATCGAAAGCGAGGAGGACTTTGAGGAGTTCTCGCCCGACGAGTTGTAGGAGGCTGCCCGCAAATGCTGAACACCGTGAAAGTCGGGATGGTATCTCTCGGTTGCCCGAAAAACCAGTGCGACGCCGAGTTAATGCTCGCCAAAATAGCCCGGGCGGGGTTCAGGCTCGTAAACGAACCCGGACTCGCCGACGTTGTGATTATAAACACCTGCTGTTTTATTCAGGCGGCGAAGGAAGAAGCCATAGAGGAAATCATGGAGGCCATTCACCGCAAAGAGGACGGGTTCAATAAAAAAATCATCATAACGGGCTGCCTTTCCGAAAGGTACGGCGCGCGGGTCGCGGAGGAATTTCCGGAAGCGGACGGCGTTTTAAGCTTGGCGGGGAACACGGACATCGTGGAGGCGATTAACGGCGTTCTTCTCAATATGCGCCCCGTTTCGGGCGAGTTCGGCAACGCGAAGGGGCATAATATGGAAGGCGAGCGTCTGCTTTCCACTTTGCCGCACTACGCTTATTTGAGGATAGCCGACGGCTGCGACAATCACTGCTCTTACTGCGCGATACCGACGTTTCGCGGGGGGTTCCGTTCCCGCGAAAAAGAAAACATTGTCAGAGAAGCGCGGGGCTTGGCTGAAAACGGCGTAAAGGAAATCATTCTCGTGGCGCAGGACGTCACCAATTACGGAAGCGATTTATACGGCAAACCCGCCCTCCCCGAATTGCTGCGCGAGCTGTCCGCCGTCGAGGGCGTAAAATGGCTCCGTTTGCTGTACTGCTATCCCGAACGGGTGACGGACGAGCTTATAGAGGTTATCAAAACCGAGGAAAAAATCGTTAAGTATATAGACCTGCCCATTCAGCACTGTAACCGCGATATTCTGAAAGCGATGAACCGCCCCGGCGACGAGCGGAGTTTATGGGATTTGGTCGCGAAGCTGCGCGGCGCCGTTCCGGGTATCGTGATACGCGCCACGTTGCTTGTCGGGTTCCCGGGGGAAACGGAGGAACAGTTTACCGAGTTGGCGGAATTTGTCAACGGCGTAAAATTTGAGCATCTGGGTTGTTTCGCCTATTCCGAGGAGGAAAACACCCCCGCCGCCGGGTTCCCCGACCAAGTCGAGGAATCGGAGCGGCGTCACCGCGCCGAGGTGATTGCGGAACAGCAGGAAGTCAGGCTCGCCGCTTATCTGGAAGAGTTGAAGGGGCGCGAATATGAAACCGTCGTCGAGGGGTTCGACAGATATTTTGAGATGTACTTCGGCAGGAATTATATGTACGCGCCCGAAATCGACGGGATGCTCTACTTTTCGGCGAAGAAAGGCAAACCGATTTTGGGGCGGTTCGTCACGGTGAAAATCACCGACGTCGTTGACAATAACCTCATAGGGGAAATTACGGGGTATCTGTGAATTTTTTCAGAGTTGCGCCGGGAGCGGGGGGTTTCGCATGAATCTCGCCAACGGGCTTACGTTGTTCAGGATAATTCTTGTTCCCGTTTTTGTCGCGTTTTTGCTGACCGACGGTTTGCCGCGCCATTACTTGTACGCTTTACTCGTATTCGCGGCGGCGAGCGTCACCGATTTTCTTGACGGGTACGTCGCGCGCAAATACGATATGATTACGCCGCTCGGCAAGTTTCTTGACCCGATTGCCGACAAAATCCTCACGGCAAGCGCGTTAATCTGCTTTGTGCCTTTCGGGTGGGTTGAAGCGTGGGTCGTCGCGGTAATAATCTCGCGGGAATTTATCGTTTCGGGAATACGTCTCGCGGCCGTCGAAAGCGAGGAAAAAATCGTGATACAGGCAAGTTTTTCGGGCAAGCTCAAAACAGCCTTCACAATGCTCGCGATTTGTTTTTTCCTGACTTGCTCCGCCGTAACGGGGGGGGAGTTCCCCCCGTTCGCGAAAACGACCGGTGCCGTCCTTATGTATATTTGCGCCGCCTTAACGGTAATTTCCGGCATACGGTACGCGTGGGATTATCGTCATATATTCAAACCGAAAAGTCAAAACAACGGAGGTTATCATGGAAAATAAATTTTGTACGCAATGCGGCGAAAAACTGATGCCGGACACCTTTTTTTGTACGCAGTGCGGCGCGCCCGCGCCGATTCCCGCCCCCGAACCCGTTCCCACAGCCGAACCCGTTCCCACAGCCGAACCCGT
>JAIRWE010000051.1 GCA_031253365.1 Oscillospiraceae bacterium
CCGCCCTCAACGCTTCCGAAACCGCGTTTTTGCCGCAGACAATTAACCGTTCGTTTTCCATAACGCACACATTATAGCACAAACGCGCGCGGTTGTCAAACGTCGCGTCCGACGGGAAACTTGACGAAAACCGCCGAATATGTTACAATGTTACACAAAGACAAACTTTCGGAGGTCGCCCATGTCCGTAAAAGACTTAAAGCCCGGGCAAAGCGGTCGCGTCGTCGCCGTCGGCGGCGAGAAGGCGCTCAGACACAGGCTCCTGGAAATGGGCATTACGCCGCGCACCGTCGTGACGGTAAAAAAGGTCGCCCCGCTGGGCGACCCCGTCGAAATCTTAATACGGGGATATGTGCTCACGCTGCGCCTTGAAGACGCGGAGAAAATCACGGTTGAGGAAACGGCGGTATGACGAGGGGGGCGGCGGTATGATATTGGCGCTTGCGGGGAACCAAAACTGCGGGAAGACGACGCTTTTCAACCGGCTTACCGGGGATAATCGGCGTGCCGGGAATTTCCCGGGCGTCACGGTCGAACAAAAATCGGGCGAGATAATCGGCTCCAAGGGCGTTTTTGCCGTCGATTTGCCCGGCGTATACTCGCTGACCTCATACACAAGCGAGGAAACAATAAGCCGCGATTTTTTGTTAAAGCAAAAGCCGGACGGCATCATCAACGTCATAGACGCCACGAATATCGAGCGCAGCCTGTACCTGACCTTACAGCTTATCGAACTGCGAATCCCCATGGTTCTCGCTTTGAACATGATGGACGAGGTGCGCTCCAATAACGGCGGAATAGACATACTGCACATGAAAGAAGCCCTCGGAATACCCGTCGTCCCCGTTTCGGCGGCGAAAAAACAGGGCTTGTCGGAGCTTACGGACAAAGCCGTGGAAACGGTGAAAAAGCGCGCGCTGCCGAAGCGGCTCGATTTTTGCGACGGGGCGGTGCACAGGGCGATTCACGCCGTCGCCCACCTTATAGAAGACCACGCGCAAAGGCAGGACATTCCCTGCCGGTTCGCGGCGACGAAACTCGTCGAGGGTGACGAGGAAATGCTGAAAGCCCTGCTCCTTGACGAAAACGAAGCCGACATGGTCGAACACGCCGCCGCGGAAATGGAGAAGGAAACCGGCACGGACAGGGGCGCCGCCGTCATCGATATGCGGTACAGGTTCATTGAGGAGCTTTGCCGGAAATGCGTCGTAAAACCCGAAGAAAGCCGCGAGTATCGGCGAAGCGTCCGTCTCGACGGCGTCCTTACGCACAGGATATGGGCGATACCCTCGTTCCTCGGAATCATGCTCGCGGTTTTTTCGCTGACGTTCGGCGTTATAGGCGCGCCGCTGAGCGCCCTGACCGTTTCGGGAATTAACGCGCTGAGCGTCGCCGTCGGCGGCGCGTTGTCCGAATACGGGCTGAACCCCGTCATACACTCGCTCATCGTCGACGGAATATTCGCGGGGGTGGGCGCGGTTTTAAGTTTTATCCCGATTGTCGTCACGCTGTTTTTTTTCCTGTCGGTGCTGGAAGACAGCGGGTATATGGCGAGGGTGGCTTATGTAATGGACAAACCCCTCCGCAAAATCGGGCTTTCCGGGAAAAGTTTCGTGCCCATGCTTATGGGGTTCGGCTGCTCCGTCCCCGCGATTATGTCAACCCGGACGCTTTCAAGCGAGCGCGACAAAAAAATAACGGTGCTGCTGACGCCGTTTATGAGCTGCGGCGCGAAATTGCCGATATACGCGCTTTTCACCGCCGCTTTTTTTCCGCGCCGCCAAGCCTTCGTCATGGCGGGGCTGTACGTCGCGGGGGTGGCGTTGGGGGTGTTTTCGGGCTTCGTGTTGGGCAAAAGCGTATTCAGGGGCACGCCCGTCCCCTTCGTGCTGGAACTGCCCAATTACCGCTTCCCGTCCGCCAAGACCGTTTTGCTGCTCATGCGGGATAAAGCCAAGGACTTCGTTCAAAGGGCGTTTACGGTCATATTCATCGCGTCGGTGGCGGTCTGGTTTTTGCAGTCGTTCGACACGCGCCTTAACAGCGTCGCCGACGGCGCGGACAGTATGCTCGCGGGAATAGGCAAATCCGTGAGCGGACTATTCGCCCCGCTCGGGTTCGCGGACTGGCGCGTTTCAACCGCCCTGATTACGGGCTTCGCCGCGAAGGAGGCGGTCATAAGCACGCTGGCGGTATTGACGGACGCCGACTCCCTCGGGGGAACGCTGCGATTCCTGTTCACCCCCGCCGCCGCGCTGAGTTTTCTGGTTTTCACCCTGCTGTACACGCCCTGCGTCGCCGCCATCGCCGCCGCGAAGCGCGAACTCGGCAGCTTGAAGGGCGCCGTCGCGATAATGGTGTGCCAAACCGCCTTCGCGTGGGGGTGCGCCTTTTTGACCTATCAAATCGGGAGGCTGCTGTGATTGATTACGTCGCCGTCGGAATAATCGCCGCGCTGGTCGTTCGCGCCGCCGCGCGGATTACGCGCGGCCGTTCGGGTCGTTCGGGCTGTTCGGGTTGCCCTCTCGGGGAGGACCGTTGCGGTTCGCGAAAAGAGCGCGCGCGGACAGCGCGAGAAGCACGGCGAGGTTGACGATTATCACGCTCGCCCCCGCCGGGGTTCTCACCCCGGCGGTTTTTTCGCAGACGTAAGAAAGGATAATGCCTGCCAAAAAGCAGCTTACCGAAATCACCGCCGCGCAAATCGCCACGCTTTTGAAGGTTTTGAAAACGCGCATCGCGCTCAAAGCGGGAAAAATAATCAAGCCGGAAATTAAAAGCGCGCCCATTATCCTCATTCCGACCACGACGGTCAAAGCGGACAGCGCCGCCAAAAGCCAATCGCACAGCCTCGCCCCGACGCCCGTCGCCCTTGAAAAATCCCCGTCGAACACCGTCGCGAAGATACGGTTGTAGAAGAATACATACAAAAGCGTGACGGCGAGAGCCGTTCCGACGCTTAAATAAAAGTCCCCGTCGCTGATTGCCAGAACCGTTCCGAACATATAACCCGACAAGTCCGAACTCAGCCCCTTGGCTTCGACGATAACGCTGCCTATCGCGAGGGAACCGCTTGAAACGACGGCAATCGCCGCGTCGCCTTTTATTTTGCCGCTTTCACCCAGCCGTAAAAGCGCGAGCGCCGCCGCCAGCACCAAAGGAACGGATACTTTCAGCGGGGACGCCGCGCCCAGAACCGCCGCCAGCCCCAACGCGGCGAACCCCACGTGGGAAAGCCCGTCGCCTATCATGGAATAACGCTTCAACACGAGGCTTACGCCGAGCAGCGCGGAACACAAAGACACCAGAACCCCGACCGTCACAGCCCTTACGACAAAGTTAAGCGAAAACAATTCAACGATTATGTCAAACAATCCGTAAAACCTCCCGTTAATCCCCGAATTTAATTCAGCCCCTTTTTCAAATTTTCGGCGTTTTTCCGCATAAGCGAAACATAGGTTTCGCCTCGGTTGAATTCCTCTTCCGTGACGTTTTGGCAGGAATGGAGCAAAAGCGTCCCCGCCCCCGTCTCCCGTGAAACGGCGTTCGCTATGTCGCCGCCGCTCAGCTCCGCGTAATACACATAGGGGATACCCTCGGCTTTGACCGTTTCAATCAGGCGCGCCACCGTCGCCACCGACGCGCCGCTCCGGTCGCCGCACGCGCTGAGAGCCGCCTCGTATTCCAGACCGAACCGTTCGGTAAAATACAAAAGCGCGAACCTGTCGGCGACAATGATTTTTTTGCGTTTGGCACCCGCTATAATCTCCGCCGTTTCGCGTTCCGCCGCGTCAATCTCGCGGTTATAGTCCTCGGCGTTTTTGCGGTAATCGTCGGCGTTTTCGGGTTCGCGTTCCGCCAAAGCCTCGGCGATTGCGCTCACGCATAAAGTCGCGTTGAAGGGGGAAGTCCAGATATGCCCGTCGTATTCGCCGCTCCCGCCGTCCTCTTCAAGCGGTTCGACGCACTCGATAAGGCGAACGACGGTTTTCCCGCTCAAATCGAACCTGTCCGTCCACGCCTCGCTTTCCCCGCCCACGCAGATGAACGCGTCGCACTCGTTTATCCTCTTTATGTCATAAACTGACGGGTCGTAGGAATGTATGGACGCGCCGGGTCCGATTAACACGGAAACGTCCGCGAGACCGCCCGCCACGGCGCGGGTGAAGTCATAGACGGGGAAAATCGTCGCGATGATTTTCAGCCCGCCGGTTTCGCCGCCGCCCGCCCGAACGCCGCACGAAGTCAAAACAATCAGAAGCGATAAAACCGCCGCCGATTTTTTCAAAATCCGTTTCAATTCGTTTCCTCCGCGATTACGCACCGTTCGCAGGAACCGTACAGCACGGTTCTTTTTTTGTCAAGGCGAATGCCGTGACCCTCCCTCACATGGCGGGAAGCCGCGTCCAGCCCCGAACATTCAAGATGAAGCATACGCCCGCACCGAACGCACATGAAATGAAAAAAAGGCTCCTCTTTTTTGCAGCAGTCCTTCGCGTAACGATAGCACGAATCCCGCCCGTGAACATACTTCAAAACGTCGCCGCTTTTTACGAGCGCGTCGAGGTTGCGGTAAACCGTGGTTTGCCCCACCCGCCCCCTCAACGCCTCGACTATCGCGTCGACCGTCGTGTGGCGTTCGGAATTGCCGCTCAAAAACGATACAATCAACTCGCGCTGTTTGGTTTTATACCGCCCTCTCTCCATAAACAGACCCCCCCAATATGAAAACGGTTACCGTTTTCATATTATAAACGATTCGCGCAAAAATGTCAAGGCAACCTCCGAAAACTTTTTTCAGGCGGTTTTCGGAGGTTGCCTTATGAACTTGTTTTTACGCTATGACGATGAAATGAAGGCGAGATTATCGCAATTTTTCGATTTCCTCGCGGGTTAAGCCCGTTAGCTTAGCTATTGTTTCGATGTCCAGCCCCATATTTATTGCATTACGTGCCACTTCCGCTTTCCCTCGCCTTTCCGCGCCTTTTGTCTTTGACGCGTCGTCGTGCAGGGCGATTTCCCTCTGCCACGCCATTTCCTTTATCCTCTCGTCCTCGCTCATTTGGTGCAGGACATACACCGCTTTCTG
>JAIRWE010000094.1 GCA_031253365.1 Oscillospiraceae bacterium
AAAATTTTGTCGGGCAAGGAAACCCGACGAAGCAAGGCTTTGTGCCTTGCGAGGAGGGTTGACGCAGTTCGGCAAAATTTTCGCCGAAAATCGCCGAAAGTAGGTTTTTAGAGGTACCCGATAGAGAGGTTGCGCGATGTGCGGTATCATTGGTTACGCCGGAAACCGAAACGCGGTTCCTGTTATCGTTGACGGCTTAAAGAAGCTGGAATATCGCGGGTATGATTCGGCGGGCATAGCCGTTTTCGGCGCGGACGGGTTCGACGTCGTAAAGCAAAAAGGGCGTTTGGCGGCGCTTGAATCGCGGCTCGAGGGTTCCGTAATCGCGGGAAACGTGGGGATAGGGCATACCCGCTGGGCTACCCACGGTGAGCCTTCGGACGTAAATTCCCACCCGCACGTGGGGAGCAAGAGTAAAATCGCCATCGTTCACAACGGAATTATCGAGAACTACAAGCGTTTGAAGGAAAGGCTGGAACGAAAGGGCGTGCGGTTCGTTTCGCAGACCGACAGCGAGGTTATCGCCCAGCTTGCCGAATACTATTACAAAGGCGACTTGATGGACACGGTCATAAAGGTGTCGGGCGCGCTGGAAGGCTCTTACGCGCTCGGGATTATGTGCCTTGACGAGCCGGACTTACTCGTCGCGGTCAGAAAAGACAATCCCTTGATTGTCGGGGTGGCGGAACACGGCAACTTTATCGCGTCCGACGTCCCCGCCGTGCTGAAGCACACGAACAAGGTCTATTACCTTGAGGACGGGGAAATCGCCGTTTTGACGAAGGACGGCGCGGACTTCCTCAATATGGACAAGGAACCCCTGAAAAAGCGGCTTGAAACGGTGTCATGGAGCTTCGACAGCGCGGAAAAAGGCGGCTATCCGCATTTTATGCTTAAAGAAATCATGGAGCAGCCGAAGGTACTGAAAGACACCATTCATTCGGTAATGAGCAACGGCGAAAATAAAAGCGTCGCGGACGGTTTGGATATAAGCGCGTTCGATAAAATCGTGATTACCGCCTGCGGTTCGGCTTACAACGCCGGCGTCGTCGCGAAATACGTGTTCGAGCGGCTGTGCAGGGTCTCCGTTGAGGTTGAGCTTGCCAGCGAGTTCAGATACAAGGACGCCGTAATCGACGGCAAAACGCTGGTCATTTTAGTGAGCCAGTCGGGTGAAACCGCCGATACGATTGCCGCCATGAGGGAGGCTAAGTCGAAGGGCGCGGTCACCCTGTCAATCGTCAACGTCATCGGAAGCACGATAGCCAAAGAGGCGGATTATTGCCTGCTCACGTCGGCGGGTCCGGAAATCGCGGTGGCGACGACGAAGGCTTTTTCGGCGCAGTTGGTTTTGCTGTACGTTCTCGCCGCGCGGTTCGCCGTTAAACTCGGGAAACTGCCGCCCGAGTCCTTTGCGGAGCTTATGTCCGAATTTGAAACGCTGCCCGACAAAGCGAAGGAAATTTTTGAACATATCGACTTGATTCAAAAACACGCTTCCGAGTGTGTCGTTTGCAAGAGCATTTTTTTCATAGGCAGGAACATCGACTACGCGATTGCGCTGGAAGGTTCGCTTAAATTGAAGGAAATATCCTATATCCATTCCGAAGCGTATGCGGGTGGCGAACTGAAGCACGGCACGATTTCATTGATTGAGGAGGACACGCTGGTCGTCGCCATTTCAAACTGCAAGCGGCTGTACGGCAAGATTATGAGCAACGTGGAGCAGGTTATCAGCAGGGGCGCGAAGGTGTTGCTGATTGGTTGCTGCCCCGAAGCCGAACCCTCGTCTTACGACGGCAAACTCTCTTACATCGGTTTGCCGGAAATTACGGAATTGTTTTCCCCGTCGCTGTCGGTGATTGTCTTACAGCTTTTCAGCTATTACGTCGCCGCCAACAAGGGGCTGGACATAGACAAACCCAGAAATTTAGCCAAGAGCGTGACAGTCGAATAACTTGCGGAGGTGTTATATGAACGGCACGGTAAATGAAATTTTGGGGTTTATGGAAGAAAACGAGGTCAAATTTGTGCGGCTCAGTTTTTGTGATTTATTCGGGTTTCACAAAAACATTTCCGTCATGTCGAACGAGTTGCGTTCGGCGTTTGAAAACGGCGTTTCGTTTAACGCGCACGCGATTAACGGGTTTTGCGACATAACGCGCTCGGATTTGTTCCTCTTTCCCGACCCCGCTACTCTGGCGGTGCTTCCCTGGCGCCCCGGACCCGGCAGGGTCGCGCGTTTTTTTTGTGACGTGAAAAACCCGGACGGTTCCGCGTTTCCGCGTGACAGCAGGGCTTTGCTGAAGCGCGTCGCGGAGCGCTCGGAAAAAATGGGTTACTTTTGCAAAATCGGGGCGGAATGTGAGTTTTATCTGTTCGTTTCCGACGAAAACGGCGAACCCACGTCCGCGACGCTTGACAAAGGCGGGTATCTTGACATTACCCCGCCGCTCGACAAGGGCGGGGATATTCGCCGTGAAATATGCCTCACAATCGAGGAAATGGGCATGAATCCGGAAGCGTCCCACCATGAGCAGGGACCGGGGCAAAACGAAATCGACTTTAAGTTTTCCGACGCGCTGAGCTGCGCCGATAATTTCCAGGACTTCAAATCGGCGGTGAAGGCGATAGCCGCGAGGAACGGGCTGTTCGCCTCGTTCAGCCCCAAGCCCGTACCGAACGCCCCCGGCAACGGAATGCACGTCAACGTTTCCGTTTTCAAAAACAAAGAGAATATCTTCAAAAACGCGGGCGAAGGGCGGTCGGAAGCGGCTGACAGCTTTATCGCGGGGGTGCTTGACAGGGTTTCCGAAATGACGTTGTTTTTGAACCCCGTCGCCAATTCATACGAACGCTTAGGTAAATTTGAAGCGCCCGGGCATATTTCCTGGTCGCGCCAAAACCGTTCGCAGCTTATAAGAATTCCCGCCGCCGAAGGCGAAAAGGCGAGAATGGAATTGCGCTCGCCCGACCCTTCGATGAACCCGTATCTCTCGTTCGCGCTGATTATTTCGGCGGGGCTGGACGGAATGGAAAATAACGCGAAACTTTCGCCCGCGGCGGACGAAAGCTGCCGACCGGAAACGTTGCGTCTCCTGCCCGACAGCCTTGATAAGGCAATCGCGTCGGCGGAGAACAGCAGCTTTGTCAAAAAAGTGTTGGGAGAGGAAACGCTTTCAAAATACCTGTCCGTCAAGAAGGCGGAAGCCGCCGATTTCGCCGCCGCCGAATCCAAAGAAGCGTTCTTTAAGGAAAGATATTTCGGCGTCATATAACGGGCGACCTTCCGAAATTGCGAAAGGCGGTGTTTTTGTGGAAAGCGCGCTTATAGTTTCACACACGGAAAAAAGCACGGCTTTTTTTACGGAAATGCTCAACGCGGCCTCCGTGAAGCAGGTCGCCGCTTTGCAGTCCTGCGGGGAAGCGCGCCGCCTCGTCATGGAACGGGATTTCGATTTGGTCGTCGTCAACGCTCCGCTCAGGGACGAATCGGGCGAAAGTTTCAGTCGGCATATAGCCTCCAAATTTATTTCGCAGGTTATCCTCGTCGTGAAGAGCGAATATTTCGACGCCGTGTCCGCTTCTTGCGAGGATTACGGCGTTCTGACGGTTTCAAAGCCGGTGAACAGGTCGGTTTTTTGGTCGGCGCTCGCGCTGTCAAAGGCGGCGCGAAGGATGATAACGCGGATACAGGACGAAAACGCCCGCTTGAAACAGAAAATCGAGGATATACGCGTCGTGGACAGGGCTAAGTGTATGCTTATATCGTTCGTCGACATGAGCGAGCGGGAAGCCCACAGGTATATAGAAAAACAGGCGATGGACTTGCGGTGTTCAAAACGGGAGATTGCGGAAGGGATACTGAGAACTTATGAAAGTTAGCGGGAAACCAAGCGAGGAATGTGCCGTTTTCGGAGCGTGTTTGACTACCCCGGAAGCGGTGGGCGTCACTTATAACGGTATGCTTTCATTGCAGCACCGCGGGCAGGAGTGCGCGGGAATAGCCGTGGTCAGCGGCAACGACATCAACTGTTACAAGAACGTGGGTTTGGTCAGCGAGGTTTTTTCCGACGTAAGGCTCAACGCCCTTCCGAAAGGGGGGGTCGCCGTCGGGCACACAAGGTATTCGACCACGGGCGGCAACAAGAAGGAAAACGCCGGTCCCTTCGTGACGGAATACCTCACGGGGAGAATAGCCACCGCTCACAACGGAAACATAACCAACGCGAAGGAAATCCGCGATAAGCTGCGGGAATGCGGCGTGCGGTTCGGCGCGACCAGCGACAGCGAGGTTGTGTCGTCGCTCATGGCGTACTGCATAACGAAGGAACGCGATATGTTTTCGGGCGTGGTGAAAGCCGCCGACTCGTTGCGCGGCTCGTTTTCGATTGTTGTCATAAGCGGCGAGAACAAGTTAATCGCCGTTCGCGACCCGAACGGGTTTCGCCCGTTATGCGCGGGGAAAAACGACGCGGGTTACGCGGTGGCGTCCGAAAGCTGCGCGCTGGAATCCTGCGGCTTCGATTTTTTGGGAGACGTCGCGCCGGGCGAGGTCGTCGTCATTGAAAACGGCGAAATAACAAACCGCGAAATAAAACTTTTATCGAAGGAAGAGGGCAGGGGCGTATGTATTTTCGAGTATGTGTATTTCGCCAGACCGGATTCCGTAATCGACGGGCTGAGCGTTTATGAGGCGCGGTACAACATGGGCGTCACGCTGGCGAAGGAATATCACGTGGACGCGGACGTCGTTTGCGGCGTGCCGGACAGCGGGCTGGAAGCCGCCTACGGTTACAGCGCGCAAAGCGGTATTCCGCTGGCGGCGGGCTTTGTCAAGAACCGTTACATAGGGCGCAGCTTCATCTATCCGACGCAAACCCAGCGGGACAGCGCGGTAAGGCTCAAGTTAAATCCGTTATCT
>JAIRWE010000098.1 GCA_031253365.1 Oscillospiraceae bacterium
AAAATTTTGTCGGGCAAGGAAACCCGACGAAGCAAGGCTTTGTGCCTTGCGAGGAGGGTTGACGCAGTTCGGCAAAATTTTCGCCGAAAATCGCCGAAAGTAGGTTTTTAGAGGTACCCAGATGGGAAAAATAAAGGGCATAGGTTCGACCGCGTTTTCGGTCAAGCGCGTAATCGGGGCGAGCCACGTTACCGCGGACAATCGGCTGCGCTATTCCGCCATCGTGGATTTAATGCAGGACTGCGAGGGCTTTCAGCTTGATTCGATGACGGAGTTTCGCGAATATCTGAGGGATAACAAAATAGGTATGTTTCTCACCTCGCGGCAGCTTGACATTAAGCGTCTGCCGCTTTACGGCGAGGAGCTTACCGTTACGACTTCCGTGTACGAGTGCAAAACGGTTTACGGTTTCCGCAACACCAATATATGGGGCGGCGACGGGGAAATCCGCGTTTGCACGTATGCGTCCGGCGCTTTCGTGGATTTGGAAACGGGGCGTCCCCGCCGTATGCCCGCCGAGATTATAAACGCGTTCGATATGCGGGAAAAATTCGATATGGAGTATCTGCCGCGCCGCGTCGCGGTTCCGGAGCGCGGCGGGGAATTTCGCGGGGAAATAAAAGTCGCGCGGTATATGCTCGACGCTTACAACCACGTGAACAACGCGCGGTATGTCGATTTGGCGCTGGAATATCTGCCCCGTGAAACATCGGTGCGAAGGATGCGGATTGATTACCGTTCGCCCGCCGTTTTCGGCGACTGCGTAGGGGTTTGGCTCTATCGGGACGGCGATGTGATTACCGCGGATTTGCGCGGGGAAAAAGGCTCGTTCGCGGTGATTGAGTTTATGTAATTCGGAGACTGCCCCTAATGAAACGCTTCTTAAAAGGCTTTATAAAATATGTCAAGCGTTTGGATAAGTTCCTGCTTCTGCTTTGCGTAATCGCGAGCCTGTTCGGTGTGTATCTTCTCCGCACGATTTATGAAAACGGCATAAATCCTTCGGCGGTTTCGTCAAGAACCTGGCGGACACAGTTGACCGCCTGCATAGGCGGGAGCGTTTGCGCTTTAATCATCTCCGCGATAAACTACAAACTGCTGTCTAAGTTTTGGTTCGTTTACGCGGCCGTCGCGCTGGTTTTGTCCGCGCTTTTGTTCACGCCGCTCGGAATGAGCACGCCCGGTTCCTCCGAAGTCAACTGGCTTAACCTCGGATTTATGCAGATTCAGCCGTCCGAATTTTTGATGGTCGCCTTCATAATGTCGTTTTCCGCGCATTTATGCAAAATCGGCGACAAAATGAACCAACTCGCGCATTTTTTGTTGCTGTGCCTTCACGTTATGATTCCCGTGGGGCTGATTACGTTGCAGGACAACACGGGTTCCTCCGTTATAATCCTGTTCGTCTTTTTAACCATGCTGTTTATGGCGGGGCTGTCGTGGAGATACGTTATCGCCGGAACGCTCGCCGCGCCTGTTCTGGGTTACGTTTTTTGGAATTTTTACGCCAAGGACTATCAAAAGTTGCGTATTCTCGTAATCTTTGACAAGGAAAAACAGGCGAGTGAAGTGCTCGGGGCGTTCCACCAGCAAATGCAGGGATTAATCGCGATGAGTTCGGGCGGGCTGACGGGGCAGGGGCTGTCGGGCGGGGAATACGTTTCCCTTTTCGCCATACACAACGATTTTATGTTCGCTTACATAGGGATGACCCTCGGTTTAATCGGCTGTGTCCTCACGCTGCTTTTGCTTTTGGTGATTTGCGTGAGGGTGCTTATGGTTATGGGCGCCGCGAGGGATTTGCAGGGCAGGCTGATTTGCGCCGGGGTGTTCGCGCTGATTTTCTCCCACTGCGTGCTTAACGTGGGAATGGTGACGGTCGTCCTGCCCGTAATCGGCGTCCCCCTGCCTTTCGTGAGCGCGGGGGGGAGTTCGACGCTGGCGTTGTTCATAGCGGCGGGTCTGGTGTCGAGCGTTTGGGCGCACAAAGAAAAAGAATACCATATGTTTTACACGGAGAAGGATTAGCGGCAATGGCACAGATTTTGAAATTCAAAGGCGACTACAACGGTCTTGACACCTCCGTGGCGGAAAAGCACCTTTCCTTTTACGGTCACAATTCCGACGCGAAACAGGAGGAAAAAGCCGGCTTTCACGCGGGGAGCGTATTTTTTTCGATGCGGTTTTTCCTTATGGCGGGCGCGGTTTTTTTGGTGTTCCTCGGCGGCGACAACGGCGGGGGAATCCTGCTTTCGTTAATTATGGCTCTTTATTGCGCGGGGGAAATCGTAAAAGGCGTGAAATGCGACGAAAAACTGCGCGAGCTTACCCGTTCGTCGGACGTCGCCGTCCGCGTGGTGAGGGACGGCGGCGTCACGCTGATAAAAAGGGAACACATCGTGCAGGACGATTTGATAATACTTCAAGGGGGGGAAAACGTGCCCGCCGACGCGCATATTCTGGAAGCAAGCGGCGTTACCGCCGATGAAAGCGCGTTTACCGGCTCACCGCTCCCGGTGAGGAAGGCGGCTGGGGCGGACGGGAAAAACGAGCTTAAACAAAGCTGCGTATACAGGGGTACGAGAATAACGGCCGGCATACTTATCGCGCGCGTGTTCGCCGCCGGTCAGGACGCGAAGCTGAGGGCGCGGGAACCTTCGGAGAAGGACGGCTGCCACACCGAGTTTGAAACGGCGTTCAACAGGCTCATGCCCGTTTTTACCTGCGCGTCGGCGGTTTTGCTGATAACCGCCACGGCGTTCAAATTCATAACCGCGTCCCCCCCGAGCGAAAACCTTCTGGGTTATTTCACCGAAACGTTTCTCCCCGCCGTTTCCTTCGCGCTTTGCGCGCTTCCGGCGGAAGCGTCGTCGATTGTGCGGATTTACTACATATCGGGGGCTTTGAGGCTTTCGCGCAAGTACGGGGAGATAAAGCACCTGCGCGCCCTTGAAACGCTTAATTCCGTAACGGCCGTTTGCGTCGGGAAGGACTCGGTCGTGGCAGCCGACAACACCCCGTTGGTCGGCGAGAGTTCCTCAAACAAGGAAATGCTTACGAGAATATCCGTGCTTTCCTGCGGGACGTCCCCCGCCGATTCTTATGAAAAAGCGATTTTTTTAAGCGCGGCGTTCAAGCACATAGACGTAAGGGAGCTGCTCGAGAACGGCTTGATAAAAAGCTACGCCTCCGACGAACAGGCGCGGTATCACAAAATCAACGGCTGCCTTTGGGACGTCGGCGGCTCGCGTTTGTTGTGCGTGAAGGGCGAACCCGAGGTCGTGCTGTCGTTTTGCCGCCCCCCTTCCGAACAGCTTTTCTCCATTCAGAAAAAGCAGCAGGATTACGCGAGGGAGGGGTATCAGGTTTTCGCCGTCGCGTTCGCGAAAATAAAAAAAGACGAAATTCCCGAAACGCTTTTTGAAATCGAATATACTTTTTTGGGGCTTACGGCGTTTTCGGGAAACGTCAGGGAAAACGTTCCCGGCGCGGTTAAAAGCTGCTATCGCGCCGGCGTTAAGGTGATTATGCTTACCCCCGACAGCAAGGAAACCGCCTTGGCGACGGCGGAGAAAATCGGGCTGAAACCCGGCGGGCTTATCACGGGGGAGGAGCTTGAAAGGGCGCGCTTCGACGGCGAAAAAATCAACGTTTCGGGCGTGAACGTGTTCGCGGAGATTACGGCGGGGCAAAAAGGCGAAATCACGCGGCTCCTGCGGGACTCGGGCGAAATCGTCGCCGTGTTCGGCGGCGCCAGTTCCGACGTGGAGGCGCTTGAACAGGCGGACGTGGGTATCGCCCTGTCAAAATACACGACCGAGCGGGAGTGGGATATGGACATGGACACGCTTTCCCAGTCCACGACGGGTTCCGCGTGCGAGGCGTGCGATTTCATAATGGAAGGGGACGGTTTCGTCAAAGCCGCGGACACTTTCAGGCAGGCGCGGCAAATGCACCGCAACATTAAGCGCGGCGTTTCAATCGCCATATCCGCGTTGATAACAATCGCGCCGTTTGCCCTTGTCAATCTGCTGAAAGGCGGGGGCTTCGTCTTGGACGCCGTTTTCGTGTCGGTGTTGTCGGTAATCGTCGTTCCCTCGGTTATGCTGGTTTTCCTTAACAACAAGACGGATTTGAAAAGTTGGATGAAGCCGTCGGGCTTTATCGGCAGGGGCGTCGTCAACAGGAACTTTCTGTTCGGCGCGGTTATCCAAGGCGGCTCCCTGCTTTTCGCGGAATTGATGATGTTTTTTTTCCTGCCGGAAAACGCCGTCGAACATCAACGCGCCGTTTTCGCGGCGGTGTTCGCGGCGGGGCTGGTTGCCATGGCGTGGGTGGGGCTGTCGTTTGAAAAACCGTTCCACCGATTCTTCAACAAAAGCAACGGCGAGGTTTTAATGGCGAGCGTGCTGCTGTTGTCGGCGTTGCCTCTCGCCGTTTATCTGCCGGTCGTCAATTCGGCGTTCGGGTTTGCGCGGCTTAATCCGCTGATATTGCTGCTTTGCTTGGTCGTCGGGTTTGTTTCCCAGATATGGTTCGATTTTGTGAAAAAGAGGTTCAGCCATTGATACGCTGCGTTCTCGGATTGGTTTACGGAACGGTCTACGGCACGGCTCACGTCGTTCCCGGGCTGAGCGGCGGCACGTTCCTCGTGGTTTTCGGCTGTTATGACGTTGTTTGCGAGGCGTTCGCCCTGAACTTCAAAGAAATCAAAAAGCACTTTTTTTTCCTTTTGTTTTTCGCTCTCGGCACGGTGGGGGGGATAGTCGGGTTCGTCCGCGTCGTAACCTTTCTGCTCGGGAATTTTGAGGTTCAGACAAACCTGTTTTTTATGGGAATTATCCTCGGCTCGGTTCCGCTTATCCTGAATTTCGCGGCGGAAGAACCGCGCCGGGGCGTTTCGGCGCTCAGCCCGCTTTTTTTGGCGGCGGGCTTTCTTCTCGTCGCCGCGCTTTTCCTCGCCGAAAGGTTCGGCGTTTTCGGGGTTCGGGAGGTTCAAAGCGCCGATTTCGTCTTTACGCTGAAAATCATGTTTTATTCTTTCGTCGCGGCGGTCGCCTTGGTAATGCCGGGGATTTCCGGCGCGTTCGTGTTGGTGGCGTTCGGTGTTTACGAAATGTTTATGAACGGGTTAAAAGCCCTTGATTTTTCGCTCATCGTCCCCGCCTGCGCGGGAATATCAATAGGCATCGTCGCGGGCGCGAAGCTGGTTTTGTTTCTTCTGAAAAATTTTCGGCGGGCTGTTTACAGCGCGGTTTTGGGAATGGTTGTCGGTTCGGTGCTGCCCCTGTTTCCGAAAGGTTTCGGCATTAACGCGGCGACCGCCGCGGGGGGCGTTTGCTTCGCGGCGGGAATGGGGCTCGGTCTGGTTTCCGGGAAGCGTTCCCGGAAATCGGCGAAAAATTCCGCCGCGGCACTTTACAAATCGCGAAAACCGTGATATAATAATTGTCGGACAAAATTCCCGTCGCAGGGTTTATGAAAGGATTCGCTTTACGTTATGAGGATTTTTCTTATAGATTTTGAAAACGTCCATTCCGAGGGGATGATAGGCGTTGACAATCTTACCGAAGAGGACGAGGTCGCGATATTTTACAGCGTCAACGCAGACTCGGTTTCGTTTGAGATTTTGCACAAACTGATGTTCTGCAAGGCGAAGCTGAGTTATTTCAAAATCAGGCGCGGCGGAAGGAACGCGCTGGATTTTCAGCTTGCCACTTATCTGGGTTATTTGATAAGCGTTCGGCCGGACGCTCAGTTTTTCCTTATCAGCAGAGACAACGGGTTTGACTTCGCCGTTGATTTCTGGGAAACCGGCTATGTGGAGGTCAAGCCGTCTATCAGGCGCTTTGTCAACGTGAAGGACGTCCTCGCTTATTTTGCCGGAAAGGCGAAAAAAGCGGCGTCGAGCAAAGTCGCCGAAGCGAGCGAAGTCGGCGCGGCGAACGAAGTCGGCGAAGCGGGCAAAGTCGCCGAAACGAGCGAAGTCGGCGAAGCAAGCGAAGCCGCCCCCGCGAGTGTTTCCGACAGCGACGAAGCCGAGGTAGACAGGTTGCTTTCCGATTCCAAGTCGTCGCACGAGCTTTATATCAGCACGGTCAAGCGGTTCGGGCAAAAAAAGGGCGTGGAAATCTACCGCAGTATAAAGTCGAGGTTCTTCACGAAAAAAACGGGTTAGGAACAACACATTTCTAAGGTGGGATTGTGGCTTTAAGGATATATTTTGATAATTGCTGCTTAAATCGTCCGTTCGACAATCAAAAACAACTTAGCGTAAATCTCGAAACTCGCGCAAAACTGCATATACAAGGGTGTGTAAAGACCAAACAAGCAGAGTTGGTTTCGTCGTATGTTCTTTCGGTTGAAATCAACAAAATCCGCGAACCGTATAAGCGCAACAGCATTTCTGATTTTTTGAACGGGAATATGTCCGCTTATGTCGGAGCGGACAGCAAGGAACTCGTGTTGTCGCTTTACGACGAGATAACGCAAACCGGAATAAAAGATATAGATGCGGTTCACATCGCTTGCGCTGTTCTCTCCGGGTGCGATTATTTTTTGACAACCGACAAGCGTTTGTTAAAGTATAAGACAGACAAAATCACCATAATCAATCCTGTTGATTTTATTTCGGTATTGGAGAATGAAGAAAATGACTAACGACGCGATTATGCAAAGAGGAATGGAGTTGCTTGTAGACCACCTCGGAGTTATTGAGGCTGAACGATTTGTGTTTAACATAAAATCCGAAGAGCCTTTCAACTATACCGAGTGGCGCAAAACTCAACCGTGGTACAACATGACCGCAGAAGAAATCAATGAGGAAGCAAAAAAACTCTTTCCGCAAAAATCCTTTGGTTGGGGCGGTAACGAGGGGTAAAGCGGAAATCTACCGCAGCATAATTCACGAAAAAAACGGGTTAAAATCCCCCCTCGGTAAACTTTCGTTTACCGAGGGGGGTTTTCAAATCGACGTAACATCAAAACGATAAAAGACCAGGTATTTCGGCGGTTGAGATTACCTCTCTGTCACCACAGAACCGATACCCCATGCTTGCAATTCCTCCTCGGGCAACGGGTCAAAAAAGCTGTCCGGCAATTCCGGTCCTCCGAGAAAGTCAAGGTTAAGCTGGCGCTTCGGGCTTTCGGGCGCCGCCTCGTCCGCGGGCGACACAACGACCTCCACCCTTCTGTTACGCAAAGCGGAGGGGAGATTGAAAAGGCTGATTAGCTTATCGCTTTCAATGGTTTGACGAAATTCCATCACACTCGTCTCCTTATGATAACTCTTCAAAAGCATATCCCTACGCATATTATCATACAGCAATCCGAATTAAATTTCAAGCCCTTTTCCGGGTTTCTTTGAGCGGCGGTCGTCCGACAGGCTTAAACGGGCTTGTGACTGCGGGCGTCTAAAACGAACTGTCCGCCTGAAACGGGTATTCCGTTGTCGTCCGCAAAATTGAACTCGCAGAGGATTTCCCAATAACCGCCGTCTTCCCCTTTTGTCCATTCAATCGGGGCAATCCTCAGCGTCAACTTATCCGCAAAATCTTCCTGCGCCGAAAGCCTGTTCGCGTATTCTTTCAAAGGCTGTGTTTCCACAAGACCGCCCTTGATTTCGCCCGCCGAGAGCAGAACGAAGGAGTCGTTGTCCTTATGGCCAAGGCATAAGATGAAAGCCCCGTCGCTGTCCGGCGACCACACGAATTTTTCAATGTTGACTTCGGCTCCGAAGTCGTACACATCGGTTATAACCTTATCGTCGAGGCGAATAATGACGGCGGTGTAAAACGGGTAATAATAACCGTCGGCGTCGTAATTGTTTTCGCCGTTGCAGGTTGACGCGGCGTATTTGCCGTCGGGCGAGATTTCATAAACCGCGTCTGTCGGAATCTCCGTCGGGTTTTCATAATCCCACACCGCGGGATACGTTAAGGACGCGCGGTCGTCCTCGGGCGGCAAAGCGAGATAGGCTTCAAGGTCG
>JAIRWE010000018.1 GCA_031253365.1 Oscillospiraceae bacterium
AATGGGCGCGGACGGCGCGAAGGGCTTGCTTAAAATGAAAAACGCGGGCGCCTTCACAATCGGGCAGGATAAGGACACCTGCATAGTTTACGGGATGCCCATGGTGGCGTTCAATATGGGCGGCGTGGTAAAACAGGCGCCTTTGCAGAGCATTACGGGAATCATATTGGACAAGCTGAGATAAGGGCTTTTCGGAAAAGCCCGCGACTTAAAAACAGACAGGGGGGTGTAATTGTGGCGAAATGCGGTATTTGCGGCAAAGGGGTGGCTTTCGGGATTAGGCTTTCGCACTCGCACAGACGAACCAACAGGACTTTCAAGCCCAACGTACAGAAGGTAAGGGCGGTGGTGGACGGCACGCCGCGCAGGGTTCACGCCTGCACAAGGTGCCTGCGTTCCGGCAGGGTGCAAAGGGCGGCGGCGGAAATAAAAATCGCCGACGCGGCGGGCGTCGGTATTGTCGCCGAAGCGGCGGCGGAAAATTAACTCGCGGAAAGGCGGACTGTGATTATGAAAGAGGGTATTCACCCGAAATATGAGGCGGCTGTCATCAGATGCGCCTGCGGCGAGGTTATAGAAACCCGCTCCACAAAGAAAGAAATCAAGGTTGAAATTTGTTCCAAATGCCATCCGTATTTCACGGGGAAGCAGAAACTTGTTGACAGCGGCGGCAGGGTGACGAAGTTTAACAAGAAGTTCGGGCTTACGCAATAAAGGCGATTTTTTCTTCCTCGCGGGCGCGGGGATGCCGGTAATCAGACGGCGCGCCAAGACAGGCGCGTTCCGTGTTTTCGCGCGAAAGCGCGAGGGTTCACCGCCCGGAGTTTCCCTATGGACGACAGTTACCGAACGATTCTTAACGCCGCGGAAAGCCGGCTCACCGTGAAAAAATCGGAGTTTATCGCTTCGGTCGCCCCGATAAAGTCACACGAGGAAGCGGCGGCGTTGAACGCCGAAATACGCTCCGTTCACCGAAAAGCGCGGCACAACTGCTACGCTTATATTTTGCGGAAAAACGGCGATTCCCGCAGCAGCGACGACGGGGAACCGTCGGGAACGGGCGGCAGACCGATTTTGGAAATTCTGCGGAAGGAATCGCTTTGCGACGTCATTTGCGTCGTCACGCGCTACTTCGGCGGGATTTTGCTGGGTGCGGCGGGGCTGAGCCGCGCTTACGGAAAAGCGGCGGCGGCGGGGGTTCACGCGGCGGATATACGCGTTATGAAAAAATCGGCGACCCTTTGTATTCGGTCGGATTACGGGCAGTATGACAAGACCGCCGCTTTGGTTCGCGCTCACGGCGGGGTTGTGGTAAGCGAGGCGTTCGCCGACGGCGTTGAAATGACGGCGGATTTCCCTGAAGAAAACGCGAATGTTTTTATGAAGCACGTCGGCGCCGCGGAAATCATACGGGTCGGTTATCGTGATTTCGGCTGAGTTTTCGGAGGTTGCCTTTATGACTGTCCGTGAGGTTACAATCGAAAACGAGGAGCGAATCCTTTCGGGGCGCGCCCGCAAGAGCGCCGATTGCGAGGGGAGGGACGTTCCCGAGCCTTTGTGTCCCGTTCGCACGGAATTTCAGCGCGACCGCGACAGGATAATACACTGCCGCGCGTTCAGGCGGCTGAAACATAAAACGCAGGTGTTCCTGTTCCCGAAATCGGAGCATTACCGCACGCGGCTGACGCATACCCTTGAAGTGGCGCAAATCGCGCGGACAATCGCGCGGGCTTTGCGGCTGAACGAGGACTTAACCGAGGCAATCGCTCTCGGACACGATTTGGGGCATACGCCGTTCGGACACGACGGGGAGCGCGTCCTGAGCGAGTTGTTTTCCGGCGGGTTCAGGCACTATGAGCAAAGCGTGAGGGTGACCGAAATTATCGAGAAGGACGGGCGGGGCATGAACTTAACCCGCGAGGTTCGCAACGGAATCCTCAACCACTCCGGTAAAAGAGAGGCGGAAACCTTGGAGGGGAACGTCGTGCGTTTCGCCGACAAAATCGCCTATATAAACCACGATATAGAGGACGCGCTTCGCGGCGGCGTTCTGACGCCGCAGGACTTGCCGAAAGACGCCGTCGACGTTTTGGGGAACAGCAAAAGCAAGCGCATAACCGCGCTCATCGTTTCGGTCATTAACAACAGCGACGACGTTATACGCTATGACGAAAAAACGCGGGAGGCGCATGACGGGCTTCGCGCTTTCATGTTTGAGAACGTGTACGACAACCGCCTGATTAACACCGAAAAAGACAAGGCGGCGCGGGTGATTGAGTTTTTGTACGCGCATTACAAAAAAAACCCGGACGATATGCCCGAGCTTTACCGCGAGTTGGCGCGAACTTTCGGAACCGAGCGGGCGGTGTGCGATTATATTTCGGGGATGACCGACGATTACGCGGTGGACAGGTTTACGCAGCTGTGCGTTCCCAAAGCGTGGAAAAGGTGATATTGTGGCTTTACCCGACGAATTTCTCGAGCGTTTGCGACAGTCAAACGATATTGTTTCCGCTATGGGCGCCTACGCCGCGCTGAAAAAGGCGGGGCGGGATTTCGTTTGCCTTTGCCCGTTCCATTCCGAAAAAACGCCGTCCTGCCATATTTACACCGACAGCCGCAGCTTTTATTGTTTCGGGTGCGGATTGGGCGGGGATATTATCACGTTTACGCGGTTGACGGAAAACCTTGATTACATAGGGGCGGTCAGACTGCTCGCGGACCGTTCGGGTTTCGCGCTCCCGGACGAGGACGGAAACGGGGAATGGTTCAAACGCTCGAAAATCCTCGAAATGAACAGAGAGGCGGCACGGTTTTACCGCGACGTTTTGTTGTCCGAAAGCGGTTCGGTCGGGTTGAGCTATTTG
>JAIRWE010000071.1 GCA_031253365.1 Oscillospiraceae bacterium
CCGCAAGTCGATGGGGTGAAAATGGCTAAAGACTACAATGAAACTCTTAATCTGCCGAAAACCGGTTTCCCCATGAGGGCAAATTTGCCGCAAAGGGAACCGGCTCGGCTTTCACAGTGGGAAAAAGACGGAATTTATTATAAGCTGCAAGAAAAAACCAAAAACGGGGAAAAATATATTCTGCACGACGGACCTCCTTACGCCAACGGGAATATCCATATGGGAACCGCGCTTAACAAAATTCTCAAGGATATAATCATAAAGTATAAGGTTATGCGCGGATACAACGCCCCGTATGTTCCCGGGTGGGATTGCCACGGGCTGCCCATTGAGCTTAAAGCGCTGAAAAAAATCGGTTCGCAGGCAAGCGAAATCGACGTGGCGCGTTTGCGCCGCGAGTGCCGCGAGTTCGCGCTTTCTTGTCTTGACGAGCAAAAGGCGCAGTTCAAGCGGCTGGGGGTATGGGGTGATTTCGACAATCCGTATGTTACGGTCGCCCATGATTTTGAGGCCCGACAGATTGAAATATTTTGGGAAATTTATAAAAAGGGTTTCATTTATAAGGGATTGAAGCCGGTTTGTTGGTGCACGGACTGCAATACCGCCCTTGCCGAGGCGGAAATTGAGTATGAGGACGACGAATGTTACTCGGCGTTCGTGAAATTCCCCGTGACCGACGACAAGGGCAAGTTTCACGGGACGGAAAAGACGTTCATCGCAATCTGGACGACGACAATCTGGACTTTGCCGGGTAACCTCGCGATTTCGCTGGGTCCCGAATATGAATATACGTTTATAAAGACAAAGGATAACGAACGTATCCTTGTCGCGAAAGAGCTCGCGGAGAACGTCGCCCGTTCCTGCGGGCTTACGGATTATACCCTTACGGGGAGTTACCGGGGCAAGGATTTGGAGTTCATCGAAACCGCGCACCCGTTTTTACCGAGAAAATCCGTGGTGATAACGGGGAATCACGTTACGCTCGAAAGCGGAACCGGATGCGTTCATACCGCGCCGGGGTTCGGCGTGGAGGATTATGAGGTTTGCGGTTCATATAAGGGTATGTTTGACATTATCGTTCCCGTTGACGAAAAAGGGCGTATGAAGGCGGAAGCGGGAAGGTTCGCCGGAATGACCACCGACGAGGCGAACGGCGAAATCGCGGCGGATATAAAGCGGGCGGGGTTGCTGCTTGCCTTGGAGAAAATCACGCACTCCTACCCGCACTGTTGGCGTTGCCGCAAACCGATTATATATCGCGCCACGGACCAGTGGTTTTGCGCGGTGAATAAATTCGCCGACGAAACGCTGAAAGCCGTCGCCGAAACCAAATGGTTCCCCGAGTGGGGCAGGGACAGAATGAACAACATGGTTCGCGACCGCGGCGATTGGTGTATTTCGCGGCAAAGGAGATGGGGCGTGCCCATTCCCGTGCTTTACTGCGCGAAATGCGGCGGCGAGGTCATAAACGAGGAAACCGTTAAAGCGATTTCCGATATGTTCAGAGCCGAAAGCTCCGACTCGTGGTATGTAAAGGACGCGGGCGATTTTATTCCCGCTTCCGTAAAGTGCGGCTGCGGTTGCGGCGAATTTGTGAAAGAGCTTGATATATTCGACGTGTGGTTTGATTCCGGATGCACCCATGCCGCTGTTTTGGAGCAGCGCGGGGAATTGTCCTCCCCTTGCGATTTGTATCTTGAAGGGGCGGACCAGTTCAGAGGGTGGTTCCAATCGTCTTTGCTGACTTGCGTCGCCGTCAACGGTCGCGCTCCGTACAGGGCTGTTTGCGCTCACGGTTGGGTGGTTGACGGAAAAGGCGAAAAAATGTCCAAATCGAAAGGGAATACGATTTTACCCGAAGAGATTATCGGAAAATACGGCGCGGATATTTTGCGCCTTTGGGTTGCTTCTTTGGATTACCACTCGGATGTTCGGGTATCGCATGAAATGCTGGGGCAGTTGTCCGAGGTGTACAGGAAAATTCGCAATACCGCGCGGTTCATGTTGGGTAATCTTTGTAACGGGGACGGGTTTAATCCCGATACCGACGCGCTTCCTCTCGAAAAATTGCGTGATTTGGACAAATGGGCTTTGCTTCGGTTCAACGAATTGATTGACAAGGTTGTAAGCGCGTATGAGGAGATGGATTATTATTTGGCTTATCACGCGCTGAACGGCTTTTGCGTTTTGGATATGTCGAACTTTTATTTTGACATAATAAAAGACCGCCTTTATTGCGAAGAGGAAAAAGGCGGGCTTCGCCGTAGCGCCCAAACCGCGATGTATCTTATACTGAGCGGATTAACGCGGCTGATTGCCCCGATTTTGTGTTTCACCGCCGATGAAATATGGGCGGAACTTCCCCGTAAAAGCGCCGATAACGCCGAGAGCGTGATTTTCAATCTCATGCCGGAAAAGGCGGATATTGCCGTGAGTGCCGATTTCAACGAAAAATGGGCTAAAATCCGCGCGATGCGCGACGACGTTCTCGCCGCTTTGGAATTAAAACGCGGCGAAAAGGTTATCGGAAAATCGCTCGAAGCGAAGGTGACGCTGTTCACGGACGATGATTTAAGCGATATTATGCCCGAGTTGGCGGAGGCTTTCATTGTTTCGCAGGTGCGGGTTTGCGCGGCGGGCGGCGGCGATTATGCGGGGATAACCGTCGGTGTGACGGTGACGGCGGCGGACGGGGAGAAATGCGAACGCTGCTGGACGTATTCCGAGAGCGTCAAGGACGGCTTATGCGTGAGATGTAAAAATGTTACCCTCGCGGAGAAGGTGTAAAGGGGGTTTTCGGAGGTCGCTTGAGATATGGTTTTTTTCGCTCTTTGCGTTTCGGTTGTTCTCGTCGGAATAGACCGGCTGACGAAATGGCTTGTGATTGTTTATATAAGCCCCGTTCAACCCGTGCCGACCATTCCGGTTCTTGAAATAGGCGGCGTCAAGTTAGTCTATTTCACCTACTGCGAGAATACGGGGGCGGCGTTCAGTATTTTAAGCGGACACAGGGTTATTTTGACGGTAATTTCGCTTGTTTTCGTAGCGGGCGCCGTCGCCGTCTTGTTCAGCGGGAAAATCAAATCAAAGACGATGATATGGTCAATCGCCTTAATCGTCGCCGGCGGCGTGGGCAACCTTATTGACAGAATATCCAGCGGTTACGTGGTGGACTTCATCGACTTGAAATTCAGCGGTTTCGCGATTTTCAATTTCGCGGATATATGTGCCGTTACGGGCGCGTTTATGCTTTTTTTGACGGTTCTGCGAGATGAAATCAGGGATTTTAAGGCGCGGCGGGCGTGCCTTCCGGAAGACGACGGCGAAGAAATTTCGGTAAAACGCAATGAATGAAATATCGTTTACCGCGGAAGAAAACGGCGAAAGGCTTGACAAGTTCCTTTCCCTCGGCGTTCCGGGGTTATCGAGAACGGCGGCGGCTCATTTGATTGAAAGCGGGTATTGCAAGGTCAACGGCGCCGCGGCTGAGAAGAATTATAAAATAAGAAGTCTTGACGAAGTTGTTCTCACCATGCCGGAACCCGAAAGCGCGGATATTGTTCCCGAAAATATTCCGCTTGACATAAGGTATGAGGACGGCGATTTATTGGTGGTCAACAAGCCGCGCGGAATGGTCGTTCACCCCGCGAACGGCGTTCATACGGGGACATTGGTGAACGCCTTAATGTATCACCGCGCGGAAAACCTTTCGGCAACCGCGACGTCTTTCGGAATCAACGGGGTTATACGCCCGGGAATTGTGCATCGTATTGACAAGGATACAAGCGGGTTGTTACTTGTCGCGAAGAACGATTTCGCGCATAATTCGCTCGCCGAACAGTTGAAGGAACACACCGTCACGCGGGAATATGAGGCGGTGGTTCACGGTAACGTCAAACAAGACGGAATTTGTGAAATTAACGCCCCCATAGGCAGAAGCGTTTCCGACCGCAAGAAAATGTGCGTTACGGACAAAAATTCACGCGGGGCCGTAACGCGGTACAGCGTGATTGCCGCGTATGCGCGATACACTCGCTTGAGGCTTATCCTCAAAACGGGCAGAACGCACCAGATTCGCGTTCACATGGCTTATATCGGGCATCCTGTGGCGGGGGACGGCGTTTACGGAAGCGGAAAACCCAAATGGCTTAACGGACAGTGCCTTCACGCGGGGAAGCTGGGGTTCGCGCATCCGAGAAGCGGGGAATATATAGAGATTGAAAGCGAACTCCCCGAATATTTTACGAAGTTTTTGGGACAGATGGAGAATGTATAGGCAACCGTTTCGCGTGATGAAATTTTTCTTGAAAACCATCCGGAAAAGGTTTTCGGAGGTCGCCTTATGAACCTTAACGGCGTTTTTCTCATAACCGACGCGGACGGTACGATTCTGACCGACGACAAGCGAATTCTTGACGCTGACAGAGCCGCCGTTCGCGAGTTGACCGAAAGCGGCGGGCTGTTCACAATCGCCACGGGGCGGGGGTTGACTTTGGCTCGGGTGGTCGCGAGGGCGTTGGAGCTTGAGTTCCCCGCCGTGATTTTTAACGGCGCGGCGGTTTATGACTTTACGCGCGAGTGTTTTTTGTGGCGGCACACGCTCCCCGAAGCCGCGAAGGATTACGTTCTCCGCGTGAGGGAGCGTTTCCCCGAAATCGGGGCGGAAATTTTGCGCGGCGATGAAGTATATGTCATAAGCACCAATTCCCTTGAAGAAGGGCATCTCGCCTTCGGCGCCGTGGAGCCGATAAGATGTTCGTTTGAGGAGGTTCCTCCCGACGACTGGATAAAGGTGTTGCTGGTGGACGAACCCGAAGTGATTGACGAAGTTATCGCGTTTATGGACGGAAACAGTTTTGGCGAAACGCATTTGGTACGCAGTTCGCCGATATTCTATGAAATGCTGGCTTTCGGCGTCGATAAGGGTTCGGGGATGATGAAACTGCTGGAGCTTATGGGAATAAGCGGCAGATACGTAGTCGCGGCGGGCGATTTTATGAATGATTTGGAGATGCTTCGGGCGGCGGATTTGGGGGTGGCTGTTTCAAACGCGGAGGAAGCGGTAAAAAAAGAAGCCGGTCTGGTTGTTTGCGATAACAACAGCGGCGCGATTCGGGATATTGTGGAATATCTGAAGAAACTGTAACTGTATATCGGAGGGAGCTTATGAAGGATGTTTCAAAAAACGAAATATGCAAAGAGGGCGAGCATTATTGCGGCGAAAAATGCGTGTGCATAAAATGCGGAGAAGAGGTTCACCATTTTATTAACGACAGATGCGTTCGCTGCAACGCAGTCAAGCGTTTTGAGACGTATCAGGTGCGCGAGGAAGTACCGTGTTTTTCCTGTACCGGCAGGGGCGGCGACTACGACCGCGCGAGCAACAGCTATCACAGTTTTTGCCCGGATTGCGGCGGAACCGGCGTTCGGGCAAAAATGGTGACGAAACAAAGGAGCTACATCGTTCACATTGAAAACCAGTAGCGGCATCAAGGAGGAATACATGGACAAGGAACTTAAACGCAAACTTCAAATTGACGCGGTAAAGGTGCGTATGGGAATAATAGAGGGTACTTATAACGCGAAATGCGGTCACCCCGGCGGTTCGCTGTCGTTGGCTGATACGCTGACCTATCTTTATATGGCGCGAATGAGCGTGTTCCCGGAAAAGCCGTCGGAACCGGAGCGCGACCGTTTCGTCTTGTCAAAGGGACACACCGCCCCGGGGCTGTATTCGGTGCTGGCACACAGAGGGTTTTTCCCCGTCGAGGAGTTAAAGACGCTTCGTAAGATAGATTCGCGCTTGCAGGGACACCCCGTTATGGGGAAGGTTCCCGGCGTGGATATGAGTACGGGTTCGCTGGGTCAGGGGATTTCAGCGGCCTGCGGAATGGCGCTTTCCGGCAAGCTGGACGGCGCGCCTTACCGCGTTTATACCGCCCTGGGCGACGGTGAAATTCAAGAGGGGCAGGTATGGGAGGCGGCGATGTTCGCGGCGCATTACGGCTTGGATAACCTGACGGCGATTATTGATAACAACAATCTGCAAATAGACGGGAAAATCACGGACGTTATGTCGCCGTACCCCATAGACGAGAAGTTTCGGGCGTTCGGGTGGCACGTAATCTGCATAGACGCGCACGATTTCGACCAAATCGAGGCGGCGTTCGACGAGTCTGAAAAAATCAGCGGGAAGCCCGTCGCGATTATTCAAAAAAGCGTGAAAGGCAAGGGCGTTTCGTTCATGGAGGACAAGGCGTCGTGGCACGGAACCGCGCCCAACGAGGAGCAGTATAACACGGCTATGGCGGAACTGCGGGCGAAGTTAGAGGAATTGACGCAATAACGAATAATAATCAAGCTCAAGTATTTTTGCGGACGCGGCGAATTTCGCGTCTATGATTTGAGAAATGCCGTTTCGGTAGCCGTCTTCCGGGATAACGCCCTCGTTCGCGATAAATTCAAGTCTCCTGGCGTTATAACGCCCTATGTCGGTAATAAAACTCCTGTCCGCGAAAATAACCAAAGGCGGGCTGTCGCTGAATATGTCCGTTCCCATAAGCAAGCGCGAATCGTATTCCAACCCCAGCAAATTTGACACGGTGGGGATAATGTCAATGCCGGAGCAGGGTTTGTCTATGGTTTGCGCTTTTACGCCTTTCGCGTATATGATGAGCGTACTCTCGTATATTTCAAAAGTTTCTTCCGTCTTATGCCCGGCAAGTTCGTTAATCTGCTCGCTTGTCAGCCCATACGGATAATGGTCCGCGCTCAGCACTATCAGGGTTTTGTCGGCGATATTCGCCTGTTCAA
>JAIRWE010000109.1 GCA_031253365.1 Oscillospiraceae bacterium
ACCGGTACGGGCGGCGGCGGCACGACCACCGGCGGCGACGACAAAGGCGGCACTGCTACCGGCGCGCAGGACGTAGCGGTTCTGCTCGGCGTGGCGATTGCGGCCGCGGGAGCGGTAGTGATTTCGCGCAAGAGGAAATAGGATTAAGGTTTAAGGATTTAGGTTTTAGGGTTTTATGAGAAAACTTTCCCCCGCCGGAAACGGCGGGGGGAGTTTTTTTTACGCGCTTTTATAAATCCCAAACCCTAAATCCTAAAACCTAAACCCTAAATCCTGCGACGGCGGCGGCGAAGCCGCCACCGTCGCCGCGTAAATGCTTTCCGCGCCCGCCGCGAGGAGCGCGCCCGCCGCTTGTGAAAGCGTGCTGCCCGTGGCGCGCACGTCGTCGATAAGAAGGACGGTCGCGGGGCAAGCGGCGTTCTTCGCGACGGAAAACGCGCCGTCGAGGTTCCCCCGCCTTTTCGCGGCGGAAAGCCCCTTTTGGGCTTCGGTTTCGCGGGTTTTCGCCAGCAGCTTCGCGTTAAGGGGAATACCCGTCAGGGCGGAAACCTCGGCGGCGATTAACGCGGGGGGGTTGTAACCGCGTCGGCGCAGGGAGCTTTTATTCGGCGGAACGCAGGTAATCAAGTCTATCCCGAGGGCGCGGAAATCCCCCGCGACGGCGCAAATCAGCTTCGCGGCGGCGGCGACGGCGTACCCGTCGAACCCTTCCTTGACGGCGCGGACGAAGGGCGCCGCCGCCTCGCCGTATTCAAACACCGTGAAGACGCGGGCGACGTTCTTGATTTCGCCGCCGTCGCCGAAGAAGCCGAGTTTTTCCGGGCAGGGCGGGCAGTAATACTCGTTATACGCTATGAGTGCGTTGCAGAAAGGGCAGCGGTTCGGGTACGCTATGTCGAGCAAAAGGCGTTTGAGGTTATACGCCGTCATTTTCGTTCTCCTCCATAAGCGGTTTAAGGCAGGAATAACGGAACGTCTTGCGCTCGTTCCCCGTCATCTGCGCGACGGTTTCCCGCCTGCCCGCGATAATGAGCAAGTCCCGCGCCCGGGTCACGCCCGTGTAAAGCAGGCTGCGGTAAAGCAGACGCCTCGCGTTTGAGGGGAGCGGCAAAATCACCGCCTTGTACTCGCTTCCTTGGCTTTTGTGGACGGTAACGGCGAAGGCGTGTTCGATTTTATTGAACGAGGCGGCGGGGATAACGGCGGCGCGCCCGTCGAAGTTGACCGTCATACCGCCCGAATGGTTGTCTATCTCGGCGATTATGCCTATGTCGCCGTTGAACACCCCCATGCCCTTCTCCCCGCCGCGCTTCCATTCGACGTTGTAATCGTTGACGGTCTGCATTACCTTGTCGCCCGTCCGAAACACGACGTCGAGGTACTTTATCTCCCGCTTCCTCACGCCGGCGGGGTTGACCGCCTCCTGCAACGCCCTGTTAAGCTCGCGGGTACCCGCCGCGCCCATTTTCGTGGGGGCGAGAACCTGTATGTCGTCAATCGGGTTTAAGCCGTAAGCGGCGGGCAGGCGCGTCTTTACCAAACCCACGACGGTTCGGGCTATTTCCTCCTCGCTGCCGCAGGGGATAAAGAAGAAGTCCCTGTCGCGCGCGCCGAGTTCGGGTTCAAGCCCCCTCACGATTTTATGCGCGTTGGTAACGATAAGGCTTTCGGCGGCTTGCCTGAAAATTTCGGTAAGCCTTACGCACGGGATTTTATTCGAGGAAATCAAATCGCGCAGGACGTTCCCCGCGCCCACGGACGGCAGCTGGTCGGAATCCCCCACCATTATGAGCTTGGCGTCGGTTTTTACGGCGCGCAAAAGCGCCTCGAAAAGCAGGGCGTCCACCATTGACATCTCGTCGATTATAACGACGTCGGCTTTCAGCGGGTTAAGCTCGTTTTTCTTGAACGCCGGCAGGTTGTCTTTCGTAATGTCCGCTTCCAAAAGCCGGTGAATGGTCTGCGCCCGCTCCCCCGTAAGCTCGGACATACGCTTCGCCGCCCTCCCCGTCGGCGCGGCGAGGGACAGGATTTTCCGCCCGCGCTTCATAAGCCGTATGACGGCGTTCAGCGTGGTGGTTTTCCCCGTGCCGGGACCGCCCGTGAGTATAAAGACGTTGTGTTTGAGGCAGCCGTCTATCGCCGCCTTTTGCAGGGCTTCGTAGCGGATTCCCTCCGCTTGTTCGGCGCCCGCTATCTCCCCGGAAAAGTCGCGCTCGAGAAAGACGCTCAGCTTCAGCATTTCCGTCAGCTTATCCCTTATGAAGCGTTCCGCGCGGTGGTAGGCGGCGAGGCAGACGTATTCCCTGCCGCTCGGGGTTAAGACGGCGAACTTCCCCTCGTTCGCCCCCTCGCGAAGCCCCTCGTCGAACGCGCCGCCGAGTACGCCGAGCCTGACGGCGCGTTCCCGCAGTTTGTCCGAAGGCAGGCAGGTATGCCCTATTCCCGCGTTTTCGCCGAGAATGTAGGCAATCGCGGCTTTCACGCGGTTGCTTCCGCAAGCCTCGAAAGGAACGCCCCCCGAAGCGCCCAGCTCCTCCGCGAGCGCGTCGACGGTCTCAAAATTCAGCTCTATGCCGCTTTCGCAGAGAAGATAGGGGTTTTCCCTTATGAGCGCGACGCTTGAACTGTCGTACCTTTGCCACACCGCGATTGCCGCGGCGGGGCTTATCCCGAATTTCGACAAAAAGCCGACGACCGTATTCACCCCGCACAGCCGCTTGTACTGCGCCCCGAAAAGCAAAGCCTTGTCCCGCGTAATCCCCTTGACTTCGGTGAGGCGTTCCGGGGCGTTTTCGATAACGTCGAGCGCGTCCTCGCCGAATTTTTCCGCGACGCGCGCGGCGGTTTTTGCCCCCAAGCCCTTTATTACGCCCGAACCGAGGTAACGCGCGATTTCTTCCGTGGTGACCGGGCGTTGCCGCTCGCAGGTCCGCGCCCTGAACTGCTCGCCGTACTTCGGGGACGTGATATAGTCGCCGCTCAACAGAAGTTTTTCGCCTTCGGCGACGTCGCCCAGACAGCCCACCACCGTCACCGGGTTGCCGGAACAGCTCAGCTCAAGCACTATGTATCCGTTTTCGGGATTTTTGAAAATTACGCCGTCAACGACGCCGGATATGGTCTTTACGGTTTCGTCCATGTCGCAACAAGCTCCGTTTCATTAAGACAAGCGCGAACCAGTCGTCGTCCCGGCGCGTCCGAACGACGGCGAACCCGTTCGCTTTAAGCGATTCGCGCGTTTCACGCAGGCGCGGGGCGATTATCCCCGAAATTATCAGCCTGCCGCCGTCGGCGAGGAATCCCCCGAAAAGCCCGCTCATGGCGATTATAACGTCGGCGGTTATGTTCGCGGTGATTACGTCGTAATTCCCGCCGATTTTTTCCCGCAGGGTGTCGTCGCTTGTTATATCGCCGCAATACACGGAATAATCGCCGGCGCCGTTCTTTTTAAGCGTTTCCTCCGTAACGCGCGCCGCGTTTCGCGAAATATCGACGGCGGTCACGCTTTTCGCGCCGAGCAACGAAGCCGCCGCCGACAAAATTCCGCTGCCGCAGCCTATGTCAAGGACGCGCGCGCCCTTCGGGGCGGGCGTTTCCGAAAGCAGTTCGACGCACATTTTCGTCGTGGCGTGCTGCCCCGTCCCGAACGCCGAACCGGGGTCGATTTCAAGAACGGGCAGATTGCCGGGATTGTCGGCGTCCTCCCATGACGGCTTAATTATCAACGCCCCGATTTTCAGGGGCTTAAAGTATTGTTTCCAGTTATTTTCCCAGTCTTCTTCGGCGACCCTGCCGTATTCGCGATATAACCCCGACTGTTCGGCGACGGCGAGCGCACCCGAAAGCATACGCCTTCCTTGGCTGTCGTCGGGCAGGTAGACCGTGACGCTTTCGGGCGCGTTAAGCGCGTCGGCAAAGGAAGCGTCTTTAAGGTCGGGCGCGGTGTTTTTTATAAGCTCCCTCAAATCGGAATCGCCGTTAATCTCAAAACCGTCTATGCCCAGTTCGGACAGCCGCGCCGCCAAAAGCTCCGAGCCGCCTTTTTCGGCGTGAAGGGTAAGTTTGATAAATTCCACGAGCAACCTCCGCCGTTTCAGCGCTCCGCTTGCCCCGTCTTTCTCGATTTAATCACCTTTTGCCGCGAAAATTCCTCCCTGTCCTTTTCTTCAAGCGCGCCCGTGATAAAGGCGACCTGTTCAAGGTATTTCGGGATAAGGATATTTTGCAGGGCGTTGGCGCGTTTTTGCGTCTTTTTGACGGCGACGGCGAGACGGTAAATGCTGTTCTCAATTTCCGCGATTGTCGCCGCTATGTACTTGGTTTCGTTGAATTTGATATAAGCCACGTCGAACTGCGAGTTTGCCTGCGACATACTGTAATGCGCCTTTAACGGCGCGCGCGGCAAAACGACGCGCGGTATCACGACCCCCATGACGCTCCTGTACGAAAGCTGCGCGCGGTCTTCAATCGGGATTTGCCCCGCCGCCGGAACATTCACCCCCAACATGATATTGGCTCTCTGCAAAGCGAGATAAGCCTCGGCGAAAACCTTTTCTATGGTTCCTTCCAGCTCCTTCGCCCTGTCGGAAAGCTCCACCATTTCGCGTATGAGGATATTGCGCTTCCTGTCCATAAGCTCGTAACCCAGACGCGCTTGACGCAAGGAACGCTTCGCCTTCATAAGATTGCCCTTGGTGGGGAAAACCTGCTCCGCCATATTAAAGCCCCTTTCCCGACGGTTGTCAAACCCCCGTGAAGCGCAAGGCGCGTTTCGGGTCGTAATGCTCGTTTAACAAATCGTCGCTTAATCTTTCAAGCTCGTTTCGCGGGAGCAGGCACAGCAAGTCCCAAGCCAGATTGAGCGTTTCCTCCATGGAGCGGCTTTCTTCAAACCCTTGGCTGAGGAAATTTTGCTCGAACGCCGCCCCGAACTTCATCAACGCTTTATCCGTCGCGGAAAGCTCGTCCTCGCCGATTACGGAAGCCAGCGCGCGCGCGTCCTGAACCCTCGCGTAGGACGAGAAAACCTGATTCGCCAAATCGGGGTGGTCGGAGCGAGTATATCCCTCGCCTATACCGTCTTTCATCAGCCTTGAAAGCGATAAAAGCACCGACAGCCCCGGATAGACGCCCGTGCTGTCAAGGTTGCGGTCGAAAACTATCTGCCCCTCCGTTATATAGGCGGTAAGGTCGGGGACGGGGTGGGTTATATCGTCGTTGGGCATCGTCAGAATGGGAATCTGCGTCAGCGAACCGTTACAGCCTTTTATGACCCCCGCGCGTTCGTAAAGGGAAGCGAGGTCGGAGTAAAGATAACCCGGATAGCCCTTTCTGCCGGGAATTTCCCCCTTCGACGAGGAAAATTCCCGCAGAGCCTCCGCGTAAGCGGTTAAATCCGTCATCACCACGAGAATGTGCATATCCTTCTCAAACGCGAGATATTCCGCGGTCGTCAGGGCGCACCTGGGCGTCAGTATACGCTCTATAATCGGGTCGTTGGACAAATTCAGGAACATCACCACGCGGTCAAGCGCCCCGTTTTCCTCGAAAATCCGTTTGAAATAATCGGCGGTATCACCCGGCACGCCGATTGCCGCGAACACAACCGCGAATTTGTTTTCGTTTTTGTGTTCGGAATCGGTGTTTCCGGCTTTCTCGGATAACCGCGCCTGCCCCGCGATTTGAGCCGCCAATTTATTGTGGGAAAGCCCCGAACCCGAAAAAATCGGCAGTTTTTGCCCCCTTATCAACGTCATAAGAAAGTCTATCGACGATATTCCCGTATGGATATAGTTCCTGGGGTACGCCCTTGAAACGGGATTAAGCACCCTGCCGTTGATGTCGCCCATCTTTTCGGGGAACACGTCGCCCAATCCGTCAATCGGTTCGCCAGCGCCGTTGAACATCCTCCCGAGCATTTCCGCGCCCAACGGTATTTCAAGCGGTTTCCCCGTAAAGACGGTGCGCGTGTTTTTAAGCGATAAGCCTTTCGTCCCCTCGAAAACCTGCAAAACCACCTTGTCGCCGCTCATTTCCACGACGCGCCCGACGCGCTTCGTGCCGTCCCTCAGCTTCAGCAACGCGATTTCCTCGTAGGAAACGTTTTCCGCGCCGCTTAACACCACGAGCGGCCCGTTAATTCTCTCAAGCCCCGCGTACTGTAAATCAATCATGCCTCACGTCGCCTCCTCCGGTTCCCCGGAAATAAGTATCCCGTAAAAAGAGCGCGTAATCGCTTCCTCGTATTCCGCGAACATCTCCGGCTTGTCGTTCGGAATGTCGTACTTCATCTTGGCGAGCTTCTCGAACCAGCCGAGTTCCGATATATCGGAAATAAGCGCGTTTTTCGACAACGCCCGGACCGATTCGTCATACAGCTTCAAAATCACCCTCATCATAAAAAGCTGCTTATTCAGCGGCACGAAAGTGTCGTCCTTATGAAAAGCGTTCTGTTGCAGGAACCCGACGCGGATTACCTTCCCGATTTCGATAATCAGCTTTTGGTCGTCGGGCAGCACGTCCGCGCCAATCAGCTTGACTATTTCCATAAGGTTGTTTTCTTCGATTAACAGCGCGGAAATCCTTCGCCGCACAAGGGTGAAATCCTCGCCCGCGTTTTCGGCGTAATAGGCTTCAAGGTCGTCGGCGTAGTCGGAATAGCTGTTCATCCAGTTTATGGCGGGGTAATGGCGCGCGTAAGCCAGCGACTTGTCCAACGCCCAAAAACACCGCACGAAGCGTTTGGTGTTCTGCGTCACCGGCTCTGAAAAATCGCTCCCTTGCGGCGACACCGCGCCTATAACGGTGACGCTGCCTTCCCCGCCGCGAATTGTTTCCACATAACCCGCCCGCTCGTAAAACTCCGCCAAACGCGACGGCAAATAAGCGGGGAACCCCTCCTCCGCGGGCATTTCTTCCAGCCGCCCGGAAATTTCACGCAGGGCTTCCGCCCACCGTGAAGTGCTGTCCGCCATAATCGCTATGTGATAACCCATATCGCGGTAATATTCCGCGATTGTGATTCCGGTGTAGATGGAAGCCTCCCGCGCGGCGACGGGCATATTGGAGGTGTTGGCAATCAGAACCGTTCTGTCGGTAAGCGGTCTGCCCGATTTCGGGTCAATCAGTTCCGAAAATTCCTCCAAAACCTGCGTCATTTCGTTTCCGCGCTCGCCGCACCCGATATAAACGATTATATCGGCGTCGCACCATTTCGCGATTTGATGCTGGGTCATGGTTTTCCCCGTGCCGAAACCGCCCGGCACCGCCGCCGCCCCGCCCTTCGCTATGGGGAACACCGTGTCTATTATCCGCTGTCCCGTTATCAAAGGCATCGTAATGGTTTTCCTGCGTTTGACCGGGCGCGGCGTTTTTATCGCCCATTTTTGCGCGAGCGTAAGCGCGACAGGCTCATATCCGCCGTCCGGAACGATTTTCAGCACCGCGTCGTTCACCTTGTGCTTCCCGTCTTCGGCGGTCAGAACAACCTTGGCGGAACCGATATTCGGGGGAACCATACATTTATGCAGTATGAGCGGCGTTTCGGGGCAGGTCGCGTAAACGTCCCCGCCTTTGACCGTGTCGCCTTCCTTAACCGTTACGGTTACGTCGAAAAGGCGTTGCTCGTCCAGCGCGGGCAGGGCGCTCCCCATGGCGACGAACGCGCCGTTAAGCTCCGTCATCGCCGTCAGCGGGCGTTGAATCCCGTCGTAAATACCGGAAATGATTCCCGGTCCGAGCGTGGCGCACACGGGCATTTTGGCGCCTTTAACCGGTTCGCCGACTTTCAGCCCCGCCGTGTTTTCATAAACCTGAATGGTGGTGTACCGCGTGTCTATTCCTATAACCTCTCCCACCAAGCCTTTTTCCCCCACCTGAACCATCTCCATCATGGAAAAATCCTTGGTGTCGTTGACTTTAACAACGGGTCCGTTTATCGAATAAATCCTGTTCACACTGTCTCCTTTACGGGCGGCGTCCGACCGGTTACACAATCAATTCGCCGTTGAAGATAAAATTCTCTTTTTCCCTTTCCAAAAACCTGTCAAGCGTTTTGTCCAGATATTGCCGTTCCTTCTGATAATGGAGAATAAAACCGCCTAATTTAATCGCCGGCGACGCCTCGGAACGAAGCCCGGGATATTTCTCCAAAAGCGGCTCGGCAAGCGGCAAATCCCGTTCCCTCATCTGCATAATGACCCAATTATAGACGGTTTTTTCGCCGTTTGCCTCGTCAAGGCGGCGTTCGAGGAATTCGGCGTATTCCGGCGTTTCGGTGAACGCGGCTAACCTTTCCCTTATTCCGCGAAAAAAGTCGTCGACCATTTCGGCGCGTTTTCGCAGAACCGCCCTGTTGGCGTCCGCGTTAGCCCTTGAAACCCGCTTCCAACATTCGGTTTTGATTTCGGCGGAACGCTTTGAAATCGTGTCGAAGGAAAAGTTGATGTAATATTCCCGCGCGTTGGTGATAATCGACTCGCGCTCGCTCTCCGCCGCCTCGATGACGCGGTTTATTTCCGCCTGCGCCCTTTTCGTCACCGCGTCCTGAAACGCTTCGGTTTTCGCGGCTGTGTTTTCCGGCATGGTAACACCTTCCTCGTTTCGGCGGTCGCCTACAATTTTATCCCTATTGCCTCGCTTACGTAACGCTTAATCGTTTTGGTTATGTTGGCGGTTCCGTGGCGGTCGGGAATTTCCACAATCAGCGGTCGCGCCGCGCCCATTTTTATTTCGTAAACCCGCTCGCGGCAAAGCTCAATCGCTTTCCCCGTCATCAGGACAATCGCGATTGTCTCGTCCGAGGCGGCTCGGTTAAGCGCGCCCAAAGCCTCGCCGCTTTCATGAACGACCGCGCCGTCTATCCCCGCAAGCCTCATTCCGGCTTGCGTATCGATGTTGTCGCTGATTAAAAAAAAGTTCATAATTACACAAACAGAATCAAGATTGAGATAACCAGCCCGTAAATCGCGACGCCCTCGCCCATAACCACAAAAATCAACGCCTTGATGAAATTTTTGTCGTCTTCGCTGGTCGCTCCGATGGCCGCGGGAGCCGCCCCCCCCACCGCGATGCCGGTTCCTATGGTCGCCAGCCCCGTGGCGAGCGCCGCGCCGAGGTATTTCAGCCCCTCCGCCAACCCCCCCGTCTCGCCTGCCGCCGTTCCCGCTTCCGCGGCGTAAACGCCGAGGGGCAAAGCAACCGCCATGACTGCCATGCAACCGATAAACGACAGGGTGTTGAACAGGAAAACGCGCCTGACGTTGACTTTCTTGCCCGCTTTTTTCCTTCTGACGGCAAAAATCGCCGGGACGACGATTAAAGCGGTCGCAAACAGCGGCAAAATAAATAATGACATATTTTATTTTCTCCTTTAATTATTGTTCAGGCTTATCATAATGGGCTTGAACGCGCGCCCCCCGCCCTTATGAAACCTGCTGAACATCTCGTAAAATTCCAGCCTTAACACCTGTATCCCGATGATAAAGCCTTCCACGACGATTACGAAGGCGTTCCCCAAAATCATAACCGGCAGCCCGCCGCTTCCCGCCATTTCCGCGAGAACGCTTACCACGAGCATCAACCCCGCGTGACTGAGGATAAAACCGCCCACGCGCAAAAACGACATTGTGTTGGTGACGTAGGTAAGCAGGCTTTCAAACAACTCGATAACGCCTTCTATGACAAACTCGCCCGCCGATTTTCGGTTTTCACCCGGCTTGCTTTCCCCGCCCTTGTCCGCGCGGCGGCGTTCCCCGTTCTCCGCTTTGTCAAGGCTCGGCGGTTTCATCGGTATAAACCCGAGCGAGTCAAAATACCTTTCGGCGCGTGCCGCGCAATCGGGAGTCGCGGCGCAAAAGCCCGTAATATACCCCGATTCGTGCTTCGAGTAGGGGAAGAAAAAGATTCCGTCCTGCGCTTTTATAATTTCGGCGGCGTTTTTGTAATCCTCGTATTTAAGCCTGCCGAAACGCACCCCCATGTATTTGCACCGAACGAGAGCTTTCGCGGCGCGCCGTCCGCCGAACGACGCCATCGTGTCAATCAGGTTCTTGTCGGCGTTAATCCGCCTCGCCCTCGCTTTTATTTCCGCCGCGCCCACGAGTTCGCCGAGCGGTTCCTTGAAGAACAGCCCGAGAAGCGGCAACACTATCAACCCCGCGACGTACCCGGCGCCTGATATATCTTTCCCGAAGACGAGACGGGAAACCGCCGCCGCGATTACCGACGAATACAAAACCAAACCGTTCAGACCGTTCGCCCCCAACAAAGCCCCGGCGTAATCCTTCTTTTTCAGGCAGATGAAGATGTTCAAAAGCATGGAGATTATTATGATTACTATACCCAGCGCCAAAGCCGCCGCCAGCAGGAAAGCCGAAATCCCGAATATATCGCGGGGAGGATGCTCAAACCCCATAAATTTATACACCCTCGGAATTTTGAAAAAAGGCTCAATCAAATGCTCCATTCCGAACACCGAACCGTACAGCGTTCCGAAAACCGCGCCGCTTATACCTACGCGCGTCATAACGGGACCGATTTTTACCCCTTTCCGAAAAGTGAGAAAAACCCCCAAAAGCGAAATTACAATTCCCTGCCCCAAGTCCCCGAACATTATCCCGTAAATCAGCATATAACTCACCGCCACAAACGACGTGGGGTCTATGCCGTTGTAATCGGGAAGCCCGTACATATTCACGAACATCTCAAAAGGGCGGAACAGCTTGTTGTTCCGCAGCAGTACGGGCGGTTCCTCCGTCGCCGAACCGCGCGGCATAACCCGGACGGTAACGCCGTTTTCCTCAATCAAACCGACGAAACTTTCTTTCTCGCGCTTCGGGATAAACCCGGAAATGTAAAAGCGGTTGTTCATAACCGCCACGTTGGAGCGCAGTTCGTGGCTTTCGTCCAAAGATTTCAGGCGGCAAAAGATTTTCAAAAACCTGTCGCCCTCTTTTTTTCGGAATTCGTCGATTTCCTCCCGCGCTTGCTTCAGCTTTTCGGTTTCCTCCGCGATAAGGACGCGCATATTGTCCTTCGTTTGCTCCGCCGTCCCGTGAAAATAATCCGGGACGCGGATGCGCTCAAAGTTAATGGACTTGAACATATCGTCGGTCGCCGCCGCGTCGGGTTCGGGTACGAAATAAACCCCCCACGCGAAATCGCCGCGGCTTTCAAAAGGGATGAAGCAAAAGTTCCTGTCCTCAAAATATTTCAGTTTGGCGTGGCTTTCGGCGGGGAGCCTGCCGAAACGCACCTTGACGTACTTCATGGCGAGTATCTCGTCAAAATTCGAGCTCAGCCCCGCCAAATGCCCCACGTGCGAAAGGGCGTGGGTGTATTCCCCCATGTTCCGCTCCGCTTCGGCTTTCTTTTCGTTCAAGGGGGCGAGACGCCTTTCAATATCCGCGAAATAATCCGAAAAATCAACGGAAACGCTGAATTCCACATCGTCGTGTTCGACGGGGCGAATTTTCAGCCCCATGCTTTCGGCGAGCGTCAGGGCGCGTTTCACCAAAGGGGCGAAAACATTTTTGTTGCGCAGGGTTTTCAGGTTTTGGCTGCTGTAATATTCGCCGGAATCATGCGCGGACGAAACGATTTGAAAGCACCCGCTTTCGCAGCATTTCACCAGCGTTTTATTGGTTTGCCGAATGGGGCCCTCAATCGAAACCGGCAGGATTTTCTCAATAGCCATATCAGACCTCTTTAATGCCGTCTAAATAACAAGCAATTTTTCTATTTCCGGCGGAGGAAGCGAATACCGTATGCTTTCCAGAATCGTTGTGACGTTTTGCCGTTCCGTTTCCAGTATGCCGAAAAACGCGAAAAGAACCATCATCGGGTTCTTCGACATTCGCATACGGCGTCTGTAATAATCATAAGAATTGCGTCTTATCGCCATTTCAAGGTTGTCTTTGTCAATTTCGATTTTGTTCTTAAAGAATTTCCCGTTAATTTCACGGAGAATGTCCGCCGCCCCTTTTTCGCCGAGGCGTTCCGCTTCGTCGGAAAAATACGCCTTTTCCCTGTATTTCGCCAACAAGTCCCCCAACACGACCTGCCGCTTCAAAGCCGCTTTCAGCTCGGACAGCTCGCTCCCCGAAAACTGTTTCCCGATACAGCTCAGCGCCCATTTGTAATAATCCGCGTACAGCGCGCGCGAAACCTCCTCAATATCCGGTTTCCCGTCCTCGTTAAGCGACGCGATGCCCTTCAAGACGCGGTAATAGCGCGTTCCTCGGAACCCGTCCGTCATTTTCCTTATGCTCTTGGTTCCGGCAAGCGATATGTAATCAAACGACGTGTGGTAGTATTCGGGAAGGTAAACGGCGATTTGGTCATACGCGCCGATTGAGGCGAAGGTCAGCGCGACAAGTATGCTCTCGGTTTCGGCGCGCTTCAAGGCGAAATCGCGGAACCCGCCCTTTTCGACGGGTATAAAGTCGCAAAGCCGCGCGTAAATGTCGAACACGTCCCCGCGCAAAAGCAGTTCAATCCGCCCGCGGTGCATGAACGCGTCGTCAAGCCCGGCAAAAACCCTTCCGTACCGCTTGGTGCCTTTCAGATACGCCACCGCCGATTTAACCGAGTTTTTCCGAAGAAGGGCGTCGTAGTCCTTATCGGTAAGGCTGTCGCCGTAAACCGCCAAGGTTTTGGCGATAATCGCGTTGCCGCTAAGTTTCATTGCCCGCACCCGTTACGCGCCCCATAATCTCGTTTACCCACCGCTCGCTGTTTTGTTCCATGACCGAGTCAAGCCGGTTGAACCGCTCGGCTTTCTTCCTCGTAATCTCCTCTATGTCCTCGTTTGCTATTTTGTTATACGATTCGGCGACTATCTCCAAACGCTTTTTGATTCTGTCGGTGTAATCGCTTTCGATTCTCGCTTTTTCGGCGTTGGCTTCGTCAAGGATTCCGCGCGCCTTTTCGTCGGCGTCCCGAACCCGTTGTCTGGCGCTTTTGTCTATTTCGATAATCTTTTCTATCAAGTCAAGCATAAAAAAACCGCCTTTCCGAAAACCACACTTAATAATACACCCAATCGGCTTATTTTTCAACTGTTTTTCAATAAACTTCAAAAAAAAATTCCCCGAAAAACCCGTAAGTGTGGGGTAACGCCACAGTTGGGGTATTTTCGCGGCGCGAAAAAATTGCGTATAATCTATAAAATATATTGATATTGCATAAATTTCCGACGTTAAAATCGTTGAAAAAAACGTATAAATTTTACTTGACTGTGGTGTTACCCCATAGTGTATAGTGAAAGCACGGAATACTTCGGTATTTTTTTTACGATTTACGGTTACAATTTGCGACAGGAGGTGAGAACAACCGATGCAGGAAAAAATGGTGTTTTGGATTGACGTGCGCAAGCTGCGGCAGGAACGCGGGTGGCGTCAAAACGAAGCCGCCCGGAAATTAGGCGTTTCACGTTCGTATTTATCGGCGGTGGAAAACGGCGGACGCTACGTTTCAATGAACATGATGGCGGCGTTGATGAGGGTTTTCGACATCAACTACGACGATTTCCACAAGTTTAAGAACCCGCCTTGCCACAACCGCAGGGAAAAAAGCGGGGTTTAAGCCCCGTTCCCGTCGGTTCGCGTTTAACCCGTGAAGTCGCTTGCGACGCGCCTTCACGGGCAAGCGCACGCGCGCTTGACTTATCGGCGCGTATGTGGTACAATGGGCGCGGGCGTCGGGATTTTGAAACTTTCAAGGCGTATTCGTTGACTTCTTTTTTATAAGGGGTACCCTTATGATTGATATTGACAAGACGGCGCGTGACGTTGTTCGGTTGTTGCGCGAAAGGGGTTTGCGCGTGGCCTTCGCGGAGAGCTGCACGGGCGGGATGATTTCGGCGGCGATAACGTCGGTTCCCGGTTCTTCCGCCGTTCTGGAAGCGTGCGTCGTCACCTACGCGAATTGGGCGAAGGAAAAATACGCCGGCGTAACAAACGAAACTCTCGCCGCTCACGGCGCGGTATCGGCTGAAACGGCGCTCGCCATGGCGAACGGAATCCGCCTTGAAACGGGTTCCGACATAGGCGGCGGCGTTACGGGGATAGCGGGTCCCGACGGGGGGAGCGACGAAAAGCCCGTCGGAACGGTCTATATCGCGGTTTCGCTCGAAGGCGAAAGTCAAGTCCTGCGTCTCGTCATGAACCGCGGGGACAGGCAGTCGCTTCGGGCTGAAACGACAAGGCAGACGCTGGTTTTGCTGAGGGACTTCCTGAGGAGAAATTGAAATGGCTTTATCATATACACGTCGACCCGCCAAAAGGGGCGCGATTTATGAGTCCACCCAAAACGTTTCGTCGGGAACGGGCAAAAAGAGGAATGTTTTTTTAAGGTTCCTGACGTATTTCGTCCCCGTGAAGGGCGACGGCGTGGGGGAAGGTATTCGGAAGGTTGTGTTCACGGTGGCGCTCGTGTGTTTCCTCTTTTTCGGCTCGACGGTGGGGATTGATTTGTTCAACGAATACAGGGCGGTTCTTTTGGGGAACGAAAACCGCGGTAAAATAGGGTTGGCGATAGACGAGGACGACCCGGACATTCAAACTCTGATAAAGCCGGAGGCGAAGCCGTTACCGGACTATTTGGCGTTATACAAGGAAAACAACGACATGGTGGGCTGGGTGAGGATAGGCGACACCGTCGTCGATTACGCCGTGTGCCAAACCGACAACAACGATTATTACCTCGACCACGATTTTAGGGGGAATTACAGCAAGGGCGGCAATATCTTCGCCGATTGCAAAAACGTGTTTGACGGGTACGAAATTTCCGATAACACCGTGTTATACGGTCACAATATTATGACGGGGTATTATTTCACCAAGGTGTCGAGATATTACATGGACACGGTGAAAAACGACCTTACGTGGTATCGGAATTACCCCGTCATTCAGTTTGACACGCTGTACGAAAAATCCGAGTGGAAGGTGTTCGCCTGCGTGCTGTTCAACACGCAGGAAAAATACGGGGAAGTTTATCCCTATCACAAGATATATAATTTCGGCGATAAAGACGCGTTTAACGGCTTTATTTTGGATATAATGGACAGAAGCGTGCTTTTAACCGACGTGGATTTGGAATACGGCGATAAAATCCTCACCCTTTCTACTTGCTATTACCCCATGGGGAAAGGCGTGGATACCCGTAGCGTGGTATTCGCGAGGAAGGTTCGCGAGGGCGAGAGCAGCTCGGTTAATACGGACAAGGCTTTTTATAACAACAAGGAGCTGCGTTTCGACGAACAAAAAGCGCGGTACGGCTCGAACTGGAACGGCAGGGTCTGGGACACCTCCTATCTGCGGAGCTACGGGGACTAACGGGGTGTTTCGGGGGATTGACCGATGAAAGGCGGTTCAATTATGGTTGAAGACAAGAAAAACGGCAAAGAGCAAACGGAAGAGATTTCGTTTACGGTTGACGACGTTTTGGATACGGTCGCTTCGGGGAAAACGCGCGACGGCGGCGAAACAGGCGGCGCGGGCGAAACAGGCGGCGCGGGCGAAACGGGCGGCGCGGACGAAACGGAGATTCTTCATGCCGGGGACGGCGCGGCCGTCAAGGAAAAAAAGACGGATACGCTGATGAAAATGTTCATCCCGCGCAAAACCGACTCGACAAGCGAGCTTGCGCGTAAATTTACGTTTATCGTCTCGTTGTTCGTCGCCCTGATTTGTTGCATCGTCATTATCGCCGACGCCGGACATTCCAACGCGAGCGAGCGGCTGAACGACGAGCTGAGGGAAATAAAAAAAAGGGGCGACATCTTGGGCTTAAACGTCGCCGACGACGTTACGGACGACAACGGCGGTGTCAATACCGAGATTTTGCCGAAGTTCCTTGAGCTTTACGAGCGCAACGACGACCTTGTGGGCTGGGTGAAGCTGGGCGACACGGTCATCGACTATCCCGTGGTTCAAACCACCGATAACGAATACTGGCTTTACCGCAATTTCGACGGGAAGAGCGACAAATCCGGAACGGTTTTCGTCGACTGGCACACGCCGATTGTCCCCGAGCGCCGCCCCGACAATACGGTGCTTTACGGTCACAATTTGGCGAACGGAACGTTTTTCGCGTATGCGGTACGCTATTACGCCACGAATTTCGGGATGGACGCCTACACAAAGAACCCGACGATTTCTTTTGAAACAATCTACGGAACCGAAAGGTCCACCTATAAAATCTTCGCGGGGATGTTTACGAACACCGAGGAAGAATACGGCGACGTGTTCAATTACTGGCGCGCGCGCAGATTCATCGACGGGGACATTTACGAGGGCAAAAGCGCGAGCGCAGAGGAAAACTTTTATTATTTCATAAGCGAGGTAATGGACAGAAGCTCGTTTTACGCCGATGTGGACATAAAATACGGCGACGAGTTTTTGACGCTTTCCACCTGTTACTACCCGCTGGGGAACGATAAAAACACGCGGTTCGTGCTTTTCGCCAGACGCGTTCGCGAGGGGGAAAACGAAAACGTGAACGTTGATATTGCTTTCAAAAATCCGAAGCCCAAGCATTTCGACTATTATTACAGGGCGTATGGGGCTGTTCCCTGGACGGAAGAAGACAGGGTGTGGGATATTTCGTTGGTGGAGGGAATGGAAGAGTTCCTCGCGACACATTCCCCCTCGGACAATCCATGGATTATCGGATAAGGACGGAGCGGTATGCCTGAGCTTGATATCCGCAGGAAATACACCTACGGAAAAAGGAAAAGAAGAAAGAAAAAAGAAAATTTTGCGGTGAGTTTGGCTTCGGGGCTGTTGCCGTGGTTCGGCGACAGACCTTCCGACGTCGTGCGGAAAATCGTTTTTCTTGTGTCGCTGACGGCGCTCGCGGTTTCGTTGGTTATCATCGTCAACTTCTACTACGGTCCCAAAGAAAAGGAAACGAATCCCGGTTACTGGGTCGTGGACGATTTGCTGACAGGCAAAGTCGCCGTTCCGATACACGTGCTTGACGACGACGGTTCGGGGGGCGGCGAAACCCAAAACGTGGAGGTTTTGGAAAAATACCTGGAATTTTATGAAACGAACAACGATTTCGTGGGTTATGTCTCGATAGACCCCTACGTGAATTATCCCGTCGCCCAAAGCGGCGACAACGAATATTACCTTCACCATAACTTCAAAAAAATCCCGACCGAAAACGGCACTATATTCGCCGATTATGAAGGGATTTTCACCCCGACCGCGCGCCCGCACAACACGGTTTTGTACGGGCACAACCTGATAACGAAAAATTATTTTCAACCGCTGGTGAATTACCGCAATAAGTTCGAGTTCTTGAAGGATAACCCGATTATCAGGTTCGATACGCTTTATGAAGAGGGGACGTATAAGATTTTCTCGGTGTTCCTGACGACCACGGCGGACTATCACGGCGAGGTTTTCAGGTATTGGAATTATATATATTTTGACACGAAGGGCGAGTTTTACGATTACGTCACGGAATGTCTTGACAGAAGCTATTATTACACGGGCGTCGACCTTAAATACGGGGATGAGATTTTGACGCTTTCGACCTGTGATTTTTCCGCGTTTAACCAGGAGCTGCGGCTGGTGATAGCCGCCAGGCGGGTTCGCGACGACGAAAAGCCCGAAGTCAACCCCGAGGCGTTTATCGACAACAGGGGGATTGACGAAAACGGTTATTACAAAAGAAAGATGTTCGACGTTTATTATACCTATTATAACAGCGGAAGGGGCTGGGGCGGCAGAAACTGGGACACTTCGTTGGTGGAGGGCTTGGACGAGTATTTGAAATCCGGATAAAGAGGGATAAATGGAAAAATCGTCGTTGGGCAAGATATTGTTGGCGTTGTCGGTTCTGTCGCTTTACGTATTCCTGTTCGGGATAATGGACGTGATAGAGCCGGTTTCCGCGCGGGTTGACCGAGCGGCGGAAACCTCCGAAAGCGAGCCGTCTTCCAAAGGCGCGGAGGAAACCGACGAACCGGCTGAAACGCCCGCGTTCACAATCGACACGGCTAATCGAAGAAAACCGGGGCTTGCCGATTACGGCGTCCCGGTTTTGCCCGTTACCCCCGAACCGTTTTCGGAAGTAACGGAGCCTTTGCCCGAAACATCCGGCGAAACCGAAACGCCGGCGGCGACTCCGGAAGAAACCCCTTTGATAATCGACGAACCCGACGAACCCGATGAAACGCGGACGGAAACGGCAAAAACAGAAGAGGGAACCTCCGCGCCCGAAACCTCCGCGCCCGTTGAGCCGCCCGCTTCGGAAAAACTGAGCGTCATCAGCGGCGGCGAAATTGTCGAGGGGGACGCGAACGACATCG